>NZ_DAKC01000086.1:0-20467 GCF_002496465.1 Methanosaeta sp. UBA356
CGGATTCTCGCTGGTGTAGTTGCCTTCGGTAATCTCCTGGATGAAGGTGCGCACCTGATCTGCAGACATACCCTTAGGCTTGATCCTGCCCACCTCGCGGCCATGGACTCCATGGTGGCCCTCCGTCTTGTCGACGGTGGTTACGGCATATTCGGGATCGCTCTCACTGTCTCCATCGCCCAGATAGAGATGATTACTGTAATAAAAACCATAGCAAATGGGCCAATGGTGATTGGTCATGGCCTCAACCAGATCGTCCTCGCTTTCAAGCTCTTTAAACGAGAACACGCGGTCAGGATGCTTCATCATCTTCACCTTTATCCATAAAATACTAATTGCAGACCAGAATTAAATAGTTATTGTCTCAAATTTCACGGTATACAGCTATCGATTTTCTGACGACTTTCAGTCGTTCTTATAATTTTTCATCGTAATAGCTATATACTTTTGCCATGAGAAGCTTTGCATCCAAACTCGCGTTTGCACCTAACGCTAGAACTTGCACCTAATGCGACAAATATATTCATTATATTTATCATAGCCTCCAATAAGCGAATCAATTCCACAATAAGGCCGCAAATAATTAACATATGTGATTGCTTATTAGGTATCAGAACAGAAAGATGAGGGCATTAACTGAATTCATGGCTTAAACCTCAAAAATCCTTAAGTTATCGAGCTTCATATCCCTCGCCTTCCGATGGGCTGCCTCTCGATCCTTCGTGGAGATATGCTGCCTTAATCTGGCAATCCAAAACTATTAATCTACTGCTGACTTACCCGCAATATAAGTGGATGATCGATATGGATGATGCGAATATACTGTCTGCCGATGAGTTCATCGAAATTTCTGAGGAAGAGATTATTGAGCCTATTAAAGAAGAGGAAACACCCTTAGATCTTCCACAAGAAAAACGCAGAGTATATAGCGATAAAAATGATCGTAGCATCTTTGAATTATATCGTAGATATCAACGTGGAGATCTGAACCTTGATCCAGAATTTCAAAGAAACTATGTGTGGGATGACAAGAGAGCAAGTCTCTTGGTTGAATCTGTCTTGCTAGAAATACCAATCCCAGTTATTTACTTGGCAGAGGAGATAGATGGCAGATTTACAATAATCGATGGACAGCAGAGACTTCGCTCATTTTTTAGATTTATTAATAACGAATTTAAATTAAAAAATTTGAGGGTACTCTCCGATTATGAAGGGAAATTATTTAAGACACTTGATAAAGATAACCAAATAAAGGTTGAAGACGCCACTTTACGCACCATTGAAATTCGAAAAGAAACAAATCCTGACGTTAAGTTTGAAATATTTGAAAGATTAAATGTGGGTTCGGTGAAGCTAAATGACCAAGAGTTAAGGAATTGTATATATAGAGGGAAATACAACAATTTAATAAAAGAGCTTTCAGAAAACAAAGATTTCTTATCGCTATTAGGTTTAGATGAAGCCCAAAAAAGGATGCAACAGAGGGAAATGGTGCTTCATTATCTAGCCTTTTATAATCAAACATATTTAAAGTACAAACAGCCCATGAAACAATACCTAAATAACGATATGGAGAACAATAAAGGCATTAGCGAGGAAAATATAAATATACTTCGTCAGAAATTCAGAGATTCTATTTATCTGGTAAGATCGGTTTTTGGGGAAAATGCATTCAGAAGATTTGTGCCTGGTAATAAAGAAAAACCAGATGGGAAATGGGAAAAACGCGTAAATATGGGTATATTTGAAGTTGTAATGTGCGGTTTTAGTAAGTATAAGAAAAATCAAATAATGTCTTTAAACGACTTTATTAGAGAAGAGCTTATCGACCTAATGAAATTCAATCAAGGATTTGTCAACAGTATCAGTGGTACTGGTACAACGAATGTGGATAAGGTTGTAAATAGGTTCAAAATATGGGACGAAGCACTTCAAAAAATCGTTGGTCACCCTAAAAATGAGATTAGGCTATTTGATAAGGATTTTAAAAAGAAGCTTTTCGACCAAAATCCCATATGCGAATTATGTGGCAATAAAATAATGCTATTAGAAGATGCTACTATTGACCATATTGACCAGTATTGGCGAGGTGGGAAAACTAATGAGAATAATGCTCGATTAACACACGCCTACTGCAACATGAGCCGGAGCCGAAATTCATAGAAAATCCATTATCAGCACCTTCATACCCTTTTTTTCGATCGATAGATAATCATCTACTATGTCGGATATATTCATAGCTCTGTGTCCCCCCAAAGTTCGACGACTTGGGGATACAGGGCCAATTATTATATCTCATGAAGAAATAGCTTGCTGTTATCTCGTGAAGAGCAAGCTATTTCCAGTTACTGATATTTATTTTCCCATGAGAAACATTCGGAAATCAAGAATGGGGGGCTATCCCCCCGATTCCTCAATTTTTTTCACTTCATATCCTGCTTTGGCAATTATCTCAATCATGGTTTGCAGGCTCATCTTATCAATTCTCGCGGAAGACCAATCAATTTTGGATTGCCTTGATTTCGTCCATGTGTCTTCGGTTAAGACCACAATCCCTCCCTAAATCGTTCTCTATTGATATGTGGATCAAGTGCCTCACTTGAGTATACATTTAAGACTGTAAAGAAATCTTGCTCGATGCCAAGATGCTCCATTATCGCTGACAAGAGTCGCGATGAATTTTGGACAAAGATATTGCACCATCTTAATTGAGCAAAACGAACCATTTTGACGCCAGGATTCATTTTTCGCACTATAGAGTATACTTTTCTACTGACCAGCAATGTCAGAATCGAGATCCAGATTAAGGCTTCAATCGCATATGGGCTTTTTGTCGTTATATGATCCAACTCGTATCTGCTCTTCAATTCCTTAAAGACAAGTTCAACTTCCCATCTTGCAGTATATACCGATGCAATCTCTGAAGGATTTAATGTTTCAGGTGGTATATTAGTTAAGTAAAAATGGTGTTTTTCTGATTCTGGATTGTATATAGCAACCAATCTAAATACCTTGCTATCTTTTTTGCTCTCCCCTCGATAGGATCTTCTATCGAATGAAAGTTCCACATTTACATCAAAGATATCATCGCTTTTCTCTAATTTAATATCTTTTAAATATTTTCCTTTGAGATCAATGCCGCGACAATTTCGAACCTGATTTATGCCTACTATCAAGGGATTAGAGTTGCTCTTGAGACGAGAGACAAGATATCCACCATTTTCAGCTATTCGACTAAAAAGTTGATACTTATAAAATCCAAGATCTACTAATAATATTATATTTTTTACCCAAGGTCCTATTTTTAAGGTCTTCACTTCGCTTGTATTCTCTGGCAGTATCGAAATGCTTTTGGGACCGTTGGCTATGGCGCTTGTTAAAAATGATACTTTAATGCCAGCAGCAACTCTCTTGGAACGAGTGGCCGGCCACTTGTCGGCAAGGCTTTCATGAAGTCGAATGATAGTGCTATCTTGTATCATTACATCCCGAAAAGTGGCTAGACGTTCACCTAAAACCCTACTTGGTTCTTGGGAAATATGCTCAATGCCATGAATTACACATAGTTTGAGAAATTTTACCAGTTCCGGAGTGAAACGATCATGCCAACTGCTATCGGAGATAGACACCTTTCCTCTGACTTCGTATTCGCGCTTTAGCTCTGTAAGAGTTCGATATAGCTGCGAACCATAGCCGATTGCGAGAGTCCAAAACATTATCACTGGATCAATCTTTCTTTCTCTTTCGATTAATCCGCTCTCTCTTGCTTTATCTCGAATCCACTTGGATTCAAACATCCTGGTTAGTTCTTGCTCGACTATATCTTTCTCAATTTGTGATACCCCTTTTCGCATGCTAATCCCTTGGATTGAATATAGTATCACATATTCCATATAAATCTTATTAGATGAACTATTTCAGGAGATAAATTAATGTATATTTATAACGATTGCGTGAGGAATGATCTGCTAACCGAAGACGCATGTGATTTCGTCACTCCGTCTTCTTGATACATTTCCTGGTTCATCAAAAGATGATACAAGATGCAGAGTATCTTTCTAGCCAGAGCCACAACAGCCACGTTATGTCCTTTTCTTGCTTTGATCCTTAGAAAGAATCTTCTGAGCTTTGACCCCCTCTTTTTGAGTGCAGCTTGAGCGACTTGAACCAACATCCAGCGGATATGCTTTGAACCGTGCTTTGTAATGCTTCCCGTAATGAGCTTATCTGCCGACTGGTACACATTGGGGACAATTCCGCACCATGAAGCAAGTTTATCTGGCGTACTGAAATCCCTGTAGTTTCCTACTTCTGCGAGTATGGTTGTAGCGGCTTTGAACCCTATTCCTGGTACTGACATCGCTATCTGTAAATCATCTTTTCTTCTTGAGATTCTATGTTTAATCTCAGAATCGATTTCGTCAAGCTTCTTTGTTAAACCGTCAATCGTATTCAGGTGAGATTGAATAAGAAATATTTGAGTCTCGTCCAAGCCAGTTCTAATTGCAGCTCGAATCTGATCTTCGTTCTTTTTGACTCTCTTTGAAGGTATTTCTTCAATGATATGATCAATGCTCTTTCCTTTGATCAAGCCGTCCAGGATATGTCTCCCCGATTTGCCAAAGTTATCTGAAAGAACTGATGAGAGCTTTATGCTACACGATTCCAGTCCTTGATGAACTTGGTTCTTGATCTGAGATCTCATTTTCACAAGACTCTCTCTTGTCCTTGTTAGTCTTCTGAGGTCTCGTTCTTCTTTCGGAAATATTCGTGATGGATATATCAAATTGTTAAGTGCTACCTCAGCAATCCATTCAGAATCTATGGAATCGGTCTTTCTGCCTGGAGTATGTTTGATTTGGCGTGCATTTGCCAGTATCAGTTCTACCTTGTTTTCCAATACCGCATTCACAGGATACCAGTAAACGCCAGTCGATTCGATAGCTACGCAGTCACAGTTGTTTTCGAGTATCCAATCCCTAAAATTGAATAAGTCATCAATGTCAGTACCATATCGCTTCTGTATCTTGGTTCCATCTCTCGACAGTATTGTAGCAATCAGAAATCTCTTGTGGATATCGACTCCGCAAACTTTATTCCTTTGCTCCATCATATTATTACCTGGCCTGATATGGGCAGATGCCAAAAATCCTCGTAGGGACATTTTCCCATACGCGTTCTAAGACGCATCCGTGTATGCGAGCGGTTAGATGGCTAGTTTTAAAAACAGGATCGTGGTCCCAAAAAATAAAACAGCCTTCTCTGCCCATATCGACCATATTAAGGCAGGATCAGGTAATCAGGTTTCTCATGCTCCGTGTATGAGTCACAGAATCATAGAGGTTTTATAGCAATACCCCGATGCTTGCATCGGGGATAAAGGGCATCCGTGTCCACCTTAGGGATTGAATCAGATCCGAGTAGTACTATCTTTATGCGGCGACGCCTCGGATGCCCCGTCTGCTTGCAACAGGGTGCGTCGCCGCCGTTCACTCAAAATTTTACAGCAAAACTGATACGCTACCTCACAATTCGAATTGTTAAATCTGGAACACGTTCATATCCCATATACATATCGGTTTTCTCACTGGTTGGCGTATAATGCTCCTCTGTCGCCATACCATGAATCTTTAACTGTTCGCCCAAATCGCCACTGGACATTCTGGTGATCACAGAATCAACAAGCCCCAAATTCTTAGCGTCATCAGCAATCTGATTTAGGTGAGCAGAAGTTATCTTGAATGTTCCCTTATTTGGCATGTAAATGCCCGAATATTGTATTACGTACTCATTTACGCTGATGTTTTGTGCAATTAGCCGTTTGTCAAATATAGCAATTGCTGCTATCGTATCAACGAAATCCGATGGTTCGTCAGCCTTAGCATCAATAACCACATCGCCTTTCTCACTCATGCCGTTGAAGAATAATACAACACCTCTCGGTCCATCGCTTTGACTAATTGATTTAATCTCGTTCTTGATTATATCTTCATCTGTTGCTCCGGGAGGTCGGATAATCTTTTCTTCTGAGATATTATCTTCGTTTCCAATACAGCCGGATAATGCTAAAACTACAAAGATATATATCAGATTAATTAAACCTCGTAATTTCATAATAGAGACGTCCTTACAAGAATTGAATGCATCAGGCTTCACGGCTTTCCAATATTGATTTTAGCGAAGCTCCTTGATGCATAAGAGTATTATTGCCTCTGATCAACATTTGCAGCTATTTTCTTATGATCTAGCAACAGCGCATTGGCGGCCTCATCGCGGTTTCGATATCCACCAGTTTCCTGGAAGTCCTTCAAGTATTGCCAAGCTTCGTCCGATACCATGACATTAATTCTTTGCATACTTAGCATTACATGTAGTCTGTATATAGATAGTTTACGTTATAAACATGTTAGGCGTTAGTTTTATACACGTAGTAAACGTAAAAGTGCTAGGCGGTATAGCACGTTGAGCGAACTGCTGCGTTGTGCGCCCGTTACGTGCTCACCCGATGAGGTCCGGCAGCTATTGGCAAAGGCAAAAAATCCGCAGGTTAGTTGGGGAACTAAACACATAGTTAAATTTTTTGTAGAGTATATGGACTCCTCTGCTAGACCACCTTTGCACCCTTTTGTATGGCACCAAATCTCCATCACTGAAGATAGTAAGCGGAGCTGATGGAAGTGGTTGGGAGAGAAGGCAACGACGGATGCCCAGGTTTATTTGGGATTGGTAGTGATCGTCGTATGGCAACAACACCGATAATGCTATTTTGTTGAGAGATCATACAACAATCTGGATATCCAAGTGGGTGATTGAGACGAAACTGAAATTGATATTGGCTTTGACGGTGCTATTGGCGACGGTTGTGATGCCCGCATTTGGACAGCAGACTGCCGCGGAATGGCTAGAGAAAGGGAATGCTTTTGCGATGCAGAGCAAGTACGATGAGTCCATACAGGCTTACGATCAGGCTATTGACATCAATCCGCAGTTTGCCGATGCCTGGTACAACAAAGGCGTCGCACTCGGCAACCTAGGCAAACACGATGAGGCTCTCCAGGCTTACGATCAGGCTATTGACATCAATCCGCAGGATGCCGATGCCTGGTATAACAAAGGCGCTGCGCTCAGTAAACTGAGCAAACACGATGAAGCCCTCCAGGCTTTCGATCAGGCTATTGACATCAATCCGCAGGATGCCGATGCCTGGTACAACAAAGGCAATGCACTCAAAGACCTAGGCAAATACGATGAGGCCATCCAAGCCTACGATCAGGCGATCAGCATCGATCCGCAGTGCGCCAAAGCCTGGAACAACAAAGGCAGTGTACTTGATGACCTGGGAAAATACGATGAGGCTCTCCAGGCTTACGATCAGGCGATCAGCATCGATCCGCAGTTTGCCTTCGCATGGTACAACAAAGGCAATGCACTCAAAGACCTGGGAAAATACGATGAGGCTCTCCAGGCTTACGATCAGGCGATCAGCATCGATCCGCAGGATGCCGATGCCTGGTCCAACAAAGGCGCTGCGCTCTCTGACCTGGGCAAAAACGATGTGGCCATCAACGCCTATGATCAAGCTATCAGCATCAATCCAAAACTTGACGAAGCCTGGAACAACAAAGGCGTTGCGCTCGAGGCCCTAGGCAAAAACGATGAGGCCATCAAGGCTTACGATCAGGCGATCAGCATCAATCCACAGTATGCCAATGCTTGGTACAACAAAGGCGTTGCGCTCGATGACCTGGGCAAAAACGATGAGGCCATCAATGCCTATGATCAAGCTATCAGCATCGATCCGCAGTATGCAGATGCCTGGTACAAAAAAGGCGCTGCCCTTAAGGCGCTCGGCCGCACATCCGAATCAGATGCCGCTTTCGCCAAAGCCGAGGAGCTGAAGAATGCAGCATGATCTCTTTTTTTTACTGCAGGTGAATATGCATGAGACAACAATGTAATTGTCGATCATGTCAAAAATCCCGGTACATTGCTTTTCAGATTCATCGATGAATTCTCATGATCGAAGATCAAATGGTTTTCCAGGCTTCGAGATGCAGTCCAAATGGGATGATCATTGGATAATTCAGCTCTTATTACCTTGAACGCGATCGGAGAATTTTCCATTCTTGTCGCACTAATCATTTGGCAAAATCTATAAGCTGGCCTAACCATTCTCCTGAATGAATGGCGGGCATTAAGCATATTAAAACAAGACCTGTGGCCAGGCTGCTGCTTTTGGTTCTCTTGGCAGCAGCGCTAACAGCAGGCTCTGCATCTGCAGATAAGGTTGATCTTGATTCATTCACCAGCAGCTCCATCAAGACCTATAGCTATAGGATTGTTAATTCCTATCCGCATGATCCAAATGCATTCACTCAGGGCCTGGAATATGACGATGGCCTACTGTACGAAGGGACTGGGGGGTACGGCCAGTCCAGCCTCCGCCGGGTCGATATCCAGACAGGCAGGGTTGTGGATATAGTCCAGCTGGAGGATGAGTTCTTTGCCGAGGGCATAGCCATCTGGAAGGATAAGATAATTCAGCTGACCTGGCGGTCTTTTCAGGGCTTTGTCTGGGATAAAGAGAATCTAACCCGAACTGGGAGCTTCTCCTACCGGAGGGAGGGGTGGGGGATTACGTCGGACGCATCCAGGCTGATCATGAGCGATGGATCTGATGCTCTTTATTTTCTTGATCCAAGTGACTACTCACTGCAGGGAAGCATAAGGGTCACCGCCGATGGCGAGCCAGTTAAAGGGTTGAACGAACTGGAGTACATCAATGGCATGATCTATGCTAACCTCTGGCCCAGCACCTGGATAGCGATCATATCCCCGGATACCGGCGAGGTGACTGGAAGGATAGATCTCTCCGGGATCATGGATGAGGGCGGCATCCCGAAAAGAAGGGTGGATGTATTGAATGGCATAGCCTATGATCCGTCAGAAGGCCGACTCTTTGTGACGGGAAAGCTCTGGCCCAGCCTCTTTGAGATCGAGCTAGTGGAAGATTCAAACGAGCAATTAAATCAACAATAAATTGCGGCTGGGCATCATTGCCTAGCTCTGGCCCAGCAGCGGATTGCAGGCTGGCAGCGCCCGATCACAGCCAGACTGCATTGCTTAATTGTTTCCCATTTCCATTTTCAACCGTTCGACTTTTCTACCTATAATAAAATTGGGGCTGATTTTTCATCATCTGCCCGAAGGCCAGCCCCACAAAAAGCCCGGCGATATGGGCCATATGGGCGATGTTATCCGCAGAGCCCATGAAGAGAAAATCTATCAGGGCAAAGACCACCACTGCCCAGCGGATGCTCATCGGTATCACGAAGAAGAGGAGCACCCGAATCTCCGGAGCGATTATGGCCAGACATCCCAGAGCGCCGAATAACGCGCCGCTCGCTCCCACCATTCCCACCATTGAACCGCTGGTGACCACCGTCTGAGCCAGGGCAGCCACAATGCCGGACAGTATGTAGATCTGCAGGAACTTTCTCCCCCCAACCCTTCTCTCCAGCTCCATGCCGAAGAAGAAGAGGAAGAGCATATTGAAGAATAGGTGATCGAAACTGAAGTGGACGAACATATGGGTGAGAATCGTCCAGGGCCTTTCGACCACAAAATGGGGAATGAGGACCAGGTAGTCATACACGAACCCGCGGGCTACCAGGCTTAACAGGAACACCAGTATGCAGATCAGCAATATTATGCCCGAATAGGATACGGGCATCAGGGCCCCGATGCGATCCTGCCAGCTAGCGTTGGGAGCCGTTGGATATCCCCATTCGTCCCTATTTCTGTAGTCCTCTCTTCTTCCCGCCCGTGCCAGGAGCGGTCCAATCCCACCCCATCTCTCCTGAGCAAGCCTTTTCCGGGCGAACCATGAAAAAGAGGATAGATTCGACTGCATTTGCACCTTATACCTCACAGAATCACTCTTTACTCGGTAACATACTGGCCATCGCGCAGCACTATCACATAATCGGCCGAATTTCTCAGGGCCACAGAAAATCCAGGCTCCGCTCCAAATATTATGGTCTCTTTGCCATGCTCCATGGCCTTCATTAAAACCGGCTTCAGGTCCGCATCGCGGGTGACCAGGGCCAGGGTGTCAATGACTGGATTGTAGATCATATCCACACCCTCCACCGCCATCCTCACATCCACATCGCTGGTGCAGATCACCGGCTCAAACCCCTGATTCTCCACCGCTTCGACCAGCTTCTCAGATGCATACTGATTCAAGAATACCTTGCCCATCTTGATGTCGCCATAGTCCTTCAGGATGTCCCTGATCTCCTCCAGGTCCATCTGGAACTCCTTCCTGAGCATATTGGGCCCATCCACCAGAAGGCCGATTCTCTTTCTTCCCTTTTCCTTTCTCGAGCCCAGATACTTCATTATATGCTCGAAAGGCACAGTCATCCGATCCATGTTGACCCTTTTCTTGATGTCATGACCTGATTTCCAGTCTTCATCCCTGCGCATGAACGTCTCGGCCTCAGGAGTTCTTGGCCTCAGAGGCTCTTAATGCAGGACGTCTCAATCATTTTAGGTCATTTCAACGGATGTTATAAATTCGTTTGGTATTAGTGGCGGTCTGCGCCGCCACCTCCTGCGGCTCTAGCCCCTTTATCCTGGCGATTAGCCGGACGGAATCCAGTACATTTGCCGGCTCATTTCTGCCCTTGCGAGGGGAGAGGAAGGGACTGTCCGTCTCTACCAGCAAATGATCGAGGGAGACATTCCGGGCCAGGATCTGATGATGTCCGGATCGGCAAACGTTTGTGGCCAAAGATATGTAGTATCCCCTATCCTGGGCCTCTTTCATGGTGGGAAGGGTGCCGCTGTAGCAGTGGAAGACCACACGGTCCAGATGCTTGACCATGTCCAGAGCAGGCTGTTCTGCATCCCGGGAATGGATGACCAGGGGCAGGTTCAGGGACTCGGCTATAGCGATAACCTTTTTGAAGATCTCTGCCTGCCGTTCTCTGCTGGGAGCATCTTTAGTGTGGTAGTAATCCAGGCCTGCTTCGCCTATTCCCACTGCCTGGCTGGCGTTGCTCTCGATCTGATCCAGGATCATCTTGATTTCCGGATCGTTCTTCCCGTCAATTGAGTTCGGGCTGAGGCCCAGGGTGGCAGAGATGAAGTCGTAATTCTTTGCCAGCTCCAGCGACTTGCTGTTGGTGGAGTAGTCCACGCCGGAGTTGATCATCCTGACCACTCCCGCCTTCCGGGCGTTCTCCATCACCGCTTCCCGATCTTTATTGAAATGCTTGAAATCCAGATGGCAATGCGAATCGATTACCCCACTCAATGTCATCTGTACGTTTCCCTGCATATTTCCTTGGGTAGTTCCCTGCATATATCTCTGCACATCCCCTATCATTGATTTAGCGAGCAGCGGCCTCCTCCAGCAGCATCAATCTATTGATGGCGCTTACCAGGGCCTCCACCGAGGCCATGACGATATCCTCTCGTGCCGAGCGGGCGCTGACTCTCCTGCCCCGGTCATCCTCCACCCCGATCACCACCTCCGCCAGAGCATCGGCACCGCCGGATATGGCCTCGATCCGGAAGTCGCAGAGGTGTATAGATGTATCGCTATCCAATAGTCCCTGTACGGCATTGACCGCAGCATCCACCGGGCCCACCCCCGTATTGGCCAGGACCTTCTCCTTCCCCCTGACCATGGCCTTAACCGTAGCGGTGGGAGTGATGATGTTCCCGGTCATCACTGAGACCTCCTTGAGCACCACCGCCTGGCTTTCTTTGGCCACATCTCCTATGACCACATCGGCTATGGTCTGAAGATCGATGTTCCCGACCTGCTTGCCCTTGTCGCCCAGCTCCTTGATCCTCTCTAAGATCTCCTGAAGCTGCTCATTAGACGGCCGGTAACCCGCCTCCTCCAGGACCTTGGCCACGGCATGCTTTCCGGTATGCTTGCCCAGGACTATCCTCCTTTTATGGCCCACCATCTCCGGGGTCATTATGCCAGGCTCGAATGTCTTGCTGTTCTCGATAATCCCGTGGCTGTGAATTCCGGACTCATGGGAGAAGGCGTTCTCACCCACAATAGGAGCAGTTATGGGTATCTTCACCTTGGTGAGCCGCTCAATCATCCTGGCGGTCTCCACCAGGTACTCGGTCTTAATGCTGGTCTTGGCGTTGTAGATGGAGTGCAGGCCCATCACCACCTCCGCCAGGTTGGCGTTGCCCGCCCTCTCCCCCAGGCCGTTAACGCAGACCTGGACCTCCCTTGCACCTGCTTCCACTGCAGCCAGGCTGTTGGCCACCGCCAGGCCGAAGTCGTTGTGGCAGTGAACATCCACCACCATATGGACATCGTCGCAGATGTCCTTGACCAGCCGGTAGAATGAGGAGGGGACTGCCACTCCGACCGTATCCGGTATATTTATAATATCGCAGTGCACTTCCTCCACAGCTTTAAATATGCGATGCAGGAACTCAGGCGATGTGCGGGTGGCATCCATGGCCGAGAAGAGGCAGGTCCGTCCGTTATCCTTCACAAGCTCCACCGTCCTCATTGCTCCCTCTACGATCTCATCATGGCTCATCTTGATGGTATGAGCGATCTGAATATCGGAGGTGGGAGAAAAGACATGGACCAGGTCCACATCAGCGTCAAGGCAGGCCTGGGCATCCTTTTTTACTATGCGGGAGAGGCCGCAGACCTGAGCCTGCAGGCCGGATCTGGCGATCTGGCGGACGCTGTCAAACTCGCCCTTTGAGGAGACGGGAAAACCGGCCTCGATAACATTCACTCCGAGTTTGTCAAGCTGCCGGGCGATCTGGATCTTCTCATCCGTGGTGAGAGAGACGCCAGGAGTCTGTTCTCCATCGCGAAGGGTGGTATCAAAAATGCGCACTTTTTCATTAACAAGCGAATGAACGTCGTAGAAGACGATTCCCCACAGAGGTTTCATGTGTCATAGATTGAGCAATGATATCCTGCCCTATAAAACCTTTGCCGGCCAATACACCGGACGACGTAGAGCAGCTTAAGGGAAGGCTAGGTCTCAGATGCTTCTTTTTATGATGAAAAGGATGAAGGAATAAATTGGCCTCTTCGCAATTATGTGGATGAGATCCGGCAGAAATTTTAGCCTCATTTCCTCTCCGTCCCTGTGGTTGGGTCAAAGCATCGCGGTTCACCACAGAGAAAAAGAGGCTATAATCTCCGCTGGGCCCACGCATATAATTCAGCGAAGAGCCAAAAAGAAGAATATGCTATAGCAGGACATTCTTCCAGATTCTCCTACACTTTATAAGAACGACGATCCCATAAAGATGCGCCTCTGCTATAGCCTCCATTGCCACTACCCCTGGTAGCCCAGCATCTTTGCCTTTTCCCGGGCCTCCTGGGCCTCAGGTCCCCGATCGGCCATATCCAGGGCATTGGCCTTGTTCACCCAAGCCTCCACGGAACGGGGATCGATCTGGATGGCCCTGTCAAAGCTCTGGAGGGCACCAGCAACATCCTCATATCCAAGCACCATAGCGATCCCCCGATTGTTCCAGGGCTCCATGTAGCTGGAGTTCAGCTCAACGGCCCTATCATAAGCCTCAATGGCACTGTCATACTGCTCCAGTCTGGCCAGAGCCAGGCCCAGGTTATTCCAGCAGACGGCACAATCAGGGTGCTGCTCCACTGTCCTGTTCAGAACGGCAACCTCTTCGCTATAGTTTCCCAGTTTGTTTAAGGCCAGAGCCTTGTTATACTGAAATCCGATCTCATCGGGATCTATTTCGATAGCCCTATCGAACCACTCTAAGGATTCATTGTACCTTTCCATCTCCACATGGCTGATCGCCAGGCCGTTCCAGGCATCAGAATTCCCCGGTTCCAGCTCAACTGTTCGATTATAGGCCTCAATGGATTCGTTATATCTGCCGGAAAGGCGCAGAGCCATTGCCCTGCCATACCAGGCATCGGCATTGATGGGATCGATCATGGTGGCTCTGTAGAAAGACTCGCTGGATTCAGCTGCTCTTCCCAAGGTGAGCAGAGCCTCACCCTTCTTGATCCAGGCATTGGCATTGATCGGATTCAACTCGGTGAGATTCTCATAAGCAGCAAGGGCATCACTGTGGTCTCCCTTGCTCATAAGGGCCAGCCCCAAGTTTAGCCATGCTTCCTCACTGCTCTTGTCCAGCTGCGCTGCCCTTCGAAAAGAGTCTACAGATTCGTCGTCTCTGTCCAGCTCTGCCAGGACCAGGCCCCGGTTGAGCCAGACGTCAGAGAGATTTCCATCCATTGATGCGGCCATATCCATGGCCTGCAGGGATTCATTGAACAATCCCATATTGGCTAGGCTGATTCCTTTGCTGAGCCAGGACAGGGCAACCTCTGGTTGAATAACTATTGCCTCGTCAAAAGCGGCAATCGACTCATTGTACAGGCCCAAATTAGCCAGGGCCAGTCCTTTGCTGTACCAGGCCAGTGCCTGCTGGGGATCGAGGCGGATGGATTCATTGTAGGCATAGAGAGCTTCTGAATACCTGTTCAGGCCGACCAAGGCCCGTCCCTTCTTTATCCAGATGGAGGCACTGGTGCTATCCAGCTCAATGGATTTATTATAGCAGTCAAGGGCGATTTCGAAGGTGGAGTTCCTTAAGAATTCATCCCCTTTTTCCAGCCAGTAGTTGGCTGTGTATTCTTCGCTGCATGAGCATACAAAGCACATGGATTGCGTTAAAGCGATCAGAATGAAGATGGTAAAGGCTTTGATATGAGTTCCTCCTGTGAATTCGGTCCTCTGAGGATATGGATTCATCCTATTTGAGATCTGCCCTTTCCATCTAAAGTTCTTTTCCCA
Organism: Methanosaeta sp. UBA356; assembly: GCF_002496465.1. Lineage (NCBI taxonomy): Archaea > Methanobacteriati > Methanobacteriota > Methanomicrobia > Methanotrichales > Methanotrichaceae > Methanothrix > Methanosaeta sp. UBA356. The sequence continues at coordinate 14,850 of NZ_DAKC01000086.1, forward strand.
GGGATGTAGTGGTCAGCTTGACATGCTTTACCCCCTTCAAGGCCATCATGCTCTCCGCTGCTTTCCTGACTTCCGGACCATCCCCTCGGAGAACCACGACCTCAAGGCATATGTCCTGGTCCAGATGAACATGCAGGCTGGACTGAATTATGCTGCCGAAATCGTGCTGAATCTCGGTGAGATTGTCCATCAGGCCCCGTTGAGAATGGTCGTAGAGGATGGTGATCACTCCCACCCTCTCCCCTTCCACGTCGCTCATCCATTCGAAGTTGACTATATAATTTCTTATGGCATCTCTAACGCCCTCAGAACGAGAGGAATAGCCCCTATTCATTATTATCTCATCGAACTTATTAAGAAGATTCTCTGGCAATGATATGCCTATTCTCATCAGGTCTTGCTCCATTTTTATCGCAAACGAAATGATGGTATTACTTAGTAATAAGCCTATTGGAATAGAACCTTAAAAAGGTTAATTTATTTCTGCAATAGATCTATTGATATAAAATTTATATGAATATTTAAGAATAATCGTAAGTTTTATATGATAATTATATTTATTAGTAGCAAAAGAGATGAAATATTTATGAGACGCGTTCTGAGCAAGTTGATATCAGCTCCGATTCACAAAATTGGCGCTCCCAGTATTGTGAAGTCTGCCAGCATCTGTGGGATATTCAATTCGGACAGTCTTCTATCTGTGAAGAGGGCCTGATGAGCTTTTGGACCGATCAGTGGAGGAGCTTCATCAGAGAGACCAGTTATCTGCACGATCTTGGAGAGGAGAAGATCTCCAATGATCAATTCTGGAGGGGATACGGGATCTATGACCAGGCTCTCAAGCACTCCGGCTATCCAGGAGAGGTTCTTAACAGGATCATATCCTTTATCAAATCCGGCTCGACCCTCCTGGACATCGGAGCAGGCACGGGAGCCTTTGCCATTCCCCTCTCTCATCTAACCACTGCAACTGTTGCCCTCGATCCCTCGGCATATCATCTGCAGATCTTGACTGGCAAGGCCAGAGAAGAGGGCCTGACAAACATCGCTATAATCGAGAAGGAATGGAAGGATGCGAGGCCGGGAGAGATCAATGAGCTGATCGAGATGAATATCAACTGCCGGAACGGTCGGTTCGATCATCATGAAAATGGATTGCTAGAGAAGATAAGCCGACCTGAAGTTGACTACGCCCTTGCCGCCTACAGCCTCTTCGACGAGGAGATAGAGGGCTTTCTGGCTAGGATGATCAAGATCGCTCGAGAGGGCACTTTTATCGTCTTTCGGGGCAGCCCCCCAGACTCATTGAGCGAATTCGCCTATGGTCCCAGGCCCCAGGCTAACTACCTCTGCCTCTATAACATCCTCAAAGATATGGGACATCAATTCGATGTGATGCTATTCCCCAGAGATTATCATCTTCCTTTAGAGATGGTGCAAAAACAGTATCGTTTCAGCAATAGGAAAGCAGAGGAGATCGCCGATCACCTGCGGTCGGAAGGGCGGCTGCACGAGAGGGAGGACGGATTGTGGGCCTCCTTCTCGAGCAAAGACGCTTTGCTTTATCTTTTAAGATAGAGGATATCAGAAGAATGTCTCTGGCAGGAAAAAGAGAGAAAGCCTTCTGGGGCGGGAACCTCGCGAGGACTGTGCCAGAGGTGGGGCCATTGCAGTGTGATGCTCCTGGTGCCCAAGGTCATCATCAGAGACGAGCATAGGCTATAATCCTGCAGAGCGGTGCCATCCGACGAATCCTGATGGGAGAAGACGCATGGCCGCCTCCAGCAAAAAAGAGGCTCCTCGCTATTTGGCATGAGTGAACTTGAATCGGAAACTCTCTGTATCTTTTTGCCTCTGTGGTGAACCGCTATGCTCTGACCCAACCACAGAGGCGCAGAGGAACAAAAGGCCATATTCCCTGCCTCAACTCACCCCCCATAATTCAGCGAAGAGCCAAAAAAGAAGAGCAGAGTTCGATACCCATGAGCCTTTAAAAGGCATACATCGATTATGGACGTAGATATATGCTCTGCAAGATGCATGCCAGCCTCGCAAAGATGGAGTGTTGGTATCGACTCCGCACTGGTACTCTGCCATCATATTATAAATTGTTTTCGTAATACAAAATTTTAAGATTTCTATTACTATTGCATGAGATAAATGTAAATATTATATATAAAAGCAGCTTCTTGTTTGTGTGTTAATATATAATAAATAAATAGTATAAAATCATATTTTAGAAGAGTTTATATGTTATTAATGTTACTACTTATCTGGTGATTAATACGAGAGCAACATTAGCACTGTTCCTGCTCCTCATTGGAGCAGTGACCATGAACGCCAGCGCCCACGGTGTATGGGCTGAAGTGAAGGACTTGGTAGAGGTCGGCGAGAGCCAGGACGCCTATGTGTTCTACGGACATGCCAATGACCCGGCAGGTTTTGCTCTTCCGGCTATGGAATCCTCCTATCTCATGACCCCTGACGGCCAGAAGATCACGTTGAATACGAACAAAGTCGAAGGGGAATGGGTTCCTGGATACGGCTGGACAGGAGACTTTGGCGTCAGCCCAGTCGTCGCCTACTGGCCGGGCAACTACGTCTATGTCGCACCCCGCGCCCCCTCCTACAGCAACAAAACCCTTCGCCTGACCTACAGCGCCGCTGAGGCCGTCATTAATGCCGGCAACGATAGCTCCGCCAGCTTCAAGTCCGGCCTGCCGATGGAGATATCATCCCAAAAGCCTCTCTATCAGATCAAGAACAAGGAGAACGTAACCTTCACCGTTAAGTATCTGGATCAGCAGGTCAATGCTACTTATTCCGCTTATCCGCAGATGACTGCTACCAAGGTGCAGAAAGGATTCACCAATGATAAGGACTCCTTCGTCATCAACTTCAACCAGACCGGCATGTGGGTTGTCAACTGCTACTATGATGTGATCGGCGATGGCGAGTGGACCGCAACCTACGACTCCAGCAGCAATATATTCAAGACCGGAGACGCAGTGCCATTCAACACCACCAGATACTCCACTATCCTCTCAGTCTGGGTCAGGAAGTAGTCGAGGATAGCCATTCCTTTTTTTAGGTGATCAGCTTGAGATTGCTCGTTTTATTGATATTGCTTTTGACATTGATGGCCGGTAGCATGGCCGCCTCCGGGCATAGGATGTTCGTGGGCCAGAGCCTGACCTTGGGGATTTCTGCGATCTATGACGATGGCGAGCCGGCAGCAGACGCATCGGTTCAGGTCTTCCTTAACGGTGCGCTTTATTCCCAAAATCAGACCGATTCCACTGGATTCTTCCGCATGGCCCTGCCAGGAACGGGAGCTGGAGACTGGATGTTTGTGATATCCGGGGATGGACACGATGAGGTGATCCAATTCAGCATAAAGGAGAGCTAGACAACCTCAGCGGTATGACATGCTGCAATATTTAAATATTTAACACACATTATTACTAATAGAAAAGTATTTAACAAAAGAGGCTGATAAGGATTGGTGAATTCCATGAAGAAGGCTTTGTTTGTGTTACTGCTCCTCATTGGAGCAGCGACCATGAATGCAAGCGGCCACAGTGTGTGGCTGGAATCGCGGGATCAGGCGGATGTAGGAGATAGCGATAGGCTGTATGCTCTCTACGGCCATCTTGATGATGTAACCGGCATAACCTCTCCTGCAATTGAATCTGCCTTTTTGCTGGCTCCAGATGGTCAGAAAACGGACCTGGATATGAATACCGGAGATTGGCTTCCCGGATATGGCTGGATAGGCTATGCTTACAGCGATATGACCTATTCCTCGCCGGGCGACTACCTCTTCGCTATCGCTCGGACTCCATCGGTCTATGATCCCTCCTGGCATGGCAGCGGCCCCAGCAATCCCAGGCTCGGCTATAGCGTTGCCAAAATGGCGATCAATGTAGGGAACGAGAGCAACAAAACCAGCTGGGATACCGGATTAGCATTTGACATAAATCCCGATAAAGCGCCCTATGCAATACATGCGGGAGAGAACGTGACCTTCCTGGCTAAATACAACGGCCAGCCTGTGAACGCCACCTTCTCTGCCTTCCCCAACAATGCCATGGCCCTCACTCAGACCGGATCCACTGGAAGTGACGGCTCATTTATGGTCAATTTCAGCCAGGGAGGATTATGGCAGGTCAGCGCCAGCTATGATATCAACGAGCCCGCAACCTGGACGGCAACAATGGAGAGTGCCGGCCACTACAAGGTTGGTGATATGGTCCCATACAACACAACCAGATACAGCACCTATATGATGGTGTATGTGAGGAAGTGAGCCCTTCGGATTTTTCATTTTTTTTCCCACAAAAAATATGATTTAATTCTAATATGGAAAGGTTTTTTAACACTAAGGCATATCTGTATATGTGATACTATGAGGACGATTGCTTTGTTGATACTGTTGGGATTGATGATATCCTCAGCAGCAGCTCATTCTCTCTATGCTGAGTTTCCCCAAGACACAGGCCCCGACTCCCAGACCGAATTCTGGATCGCTTATGGCCACGGAGGATCTGCTGATTCCCAGATTGAATCGTTGCCTCTGGCCCGCCTGATCTCTCCAGACGGCAGCGAGAGCGAGCTATTTTTTGAGCCCTATCAGGATGGGCTCAAGGGATCTGTTGCTTTCGATGATCCTGGCTGCTATATATTGGACCTGCAGATGGATACAACCTTATTTGATCCCGCCTCGTTTGGAGCAGCGGGCAAAAAGAGCCTGGTGGAGAAGTACGGCCGGGTCCTCATGCCATACCAGTCGGGCGAGGGCTATGACTGGTCCAGCGGAAAAGGCCTGGAGATCGTGCCCGAAGCCGATCCCTATCAGCTCAAATCAGGTGAAGACTTCCGGGCCCGTGTGCTCTACGACGGCAAGCCAGTGCCTGGCAGCTACAGCGCAATCATCACCCGCTCTCCTGAGGATGTCCTGGTGGTCCAGCATGCCCAGGAGAGCGAGATCTCCGGAGAGAGCGAGGACGGCATCATCAGCTTTGCCACTGGAAGAGCGGGATTATGGGTGCTGGCATTTGAGGCCACCATAGATGAAAGTGGAACCTGGACTGCAGTTAAGGACGATCCATCTGAAAACTACAAGAAAGGAGACCAGATCGAGTACGAAGAGGTTGCTCCCACCGCATACCTCACCTTCTGGGTGAACGATTGAGGCGATAGATGGTCCATATATCAGATGGCGTACTGCCCCTGGCCATGCTGGCGGCAGGATTCCTCTTCACTCTTATCTTGCTTGTTTTCTCTATGAGAAACATTCGGATAGAGGAGATTCCCAAGGTCTCATTGATCACTGCAGCGCTGTTCGTGGCCAGCCTGGTCCACTTCCCCATAGGCCCAACATCGGTGCACCTGATCATGAACGGTCTCGCTGGCATACTGCTGGGACGAAGGGCCTTTATCGGCGTTTTTGTGGCCCTTACTCTGCAGGCGGTCTTCTTTCAGCACGGAGGCCTGTCCGTGTTGGGGGTCAATGCATTTAATATAGGCGTTCCAGCTCTGCTCGCCTGGCAGCTATTTGAGAAGAGAAGAGGCCTGGAGTCACCCCATCTGGAGGCGGTCTTCGGAGCTCTGGCCGG
>NZ_DAKC01000086.1:20838-98388 GCF_002496465.1 Methanosaeta sp. UBA356
GATTATGGAGGTAAATTGATATGAGGTGGATACTAGCTGTGATTATTGCCGCCCTGCTCCTGGCAGGAGCGGCCAGTGCTCACAGGATGTTTGTGGGCCAGCAGATAACCCTGGACCTTTTCGTCTTCTATGACGATGGCAGCCCGGCAGCCAATGCTGAGGTGAAGCTCTATCAGGAGGGAGCCCTTTTTGCCCAAAACGTCACCGATGCAACAGGGAGGTTTACCTTCACTCTTCCGGGAAAAGGAACGGGAGACTGGAGCTATGAGGTCGAGGGAGGAGGACATACTGAGAAGGGATCCATTATCATCAATAATACCCTCGCAAAAAGCAGGTGATGGCATGAAGGCTCGATTAGTCCTGATTCTCCTTCTTTTCCTTTTGACCTTAAATACTTCTTGCGGCCATAGGATGATGATGGGCTATCAGGTAAACGAGATTCAGGTGACCGCCCTATATGACGATGGAACCCCTGCAGGAGGAGTAGAGATCGAGGTTCAAAGCGACGGCAAGGCCATAGAAAAGGGGGTGACGGACGATGAGGGTGCCTATGTCCTCCGCCCCAGCAAGGGAACTGGAGATCTCAGGTTTGTGAGCTACTCTGCCGGACATAAGGCAGAGCTGGAGCTTGACCTGGAGCAGAAGGAAGCGGAAGAGCAGATCTCACGGCCACTCCGAGCAGCGGCAGGCATTGGCTATCTGCTGGGGATCGCAGGATTGTCAATGATCTTCATATCCAGAAAGAGAAGCCAGAAGAAAGCATGAGCATCTTCGACCCGGAAAGGTACTCTGACCTCGATTCTCCCTTGCACCGCTGGGAGACGCGAGCCAAACTCATATCCCTTTTTATGCTGCTCATCTCCATTGTAATTGCGGGAGGGATCGGTCAGGCCCTGGCTGGGCTGATAGTATCGATGCTGTTGGTCCTTATATCTGGGCTTCCTTTGAGTCATGTCCTGAGATTCATGAAGTGGCCTTTCCTATTCCTTCTCCCCTTGCTGGTCATCCTTCCCATCGCCGCTGGAGGGGATAACCTGTTTAGCTACCATATTCTGACTGTCAGCCGTCAGGGTCTGCAACTCGGAGTGCTGTTCATGATCAGGGGAATTGCCGCCGCCCTGCTTGCCCTGATTATGGTGGGAACAGCTCCATTCAATGTGAACATCAATGCCCTGAGGAGCCTTGGCATGCCCGGCCCTCTCACTCAGATCTTCCTATTCGCCTATCGCTATATCTTCCTCTTCTACGATGATCTGCAGACCATGAGAAGGTCTCTTGCCTCCAAGGGATTTGAGATGAGGTCATCTGCCAGATCCGCTCGCATCCTTGCGGTGTCTGTGGCAATGCTTCTCATCAGGAGCTATGAACGATCGGAGGATGTCTTCAATGCCATGCTCTCTCGTGGCTACCAGGGAAGATTGCCCTCTGGCCAGAAGATGATGATCAAAGGCGATGATCTGCTCAAGGGCTTTTTGGTCATCGCTGCAGCTCTCATTATACAATACGTCTAATGACTCTCATTTGATCGGCGATATTGGCAGGTATTACGATGAATCAAAAAATGGCCATAGAGGTTGAGAACCTCAGCTACAGCTACTCTGATGGAACGCGTGCCCTGAATCAAGTCAGCTTCTCCCTGGCAGAAGGTGAATCCTTGGCGATTCTCGGGCCCAATGGAGCAGGCAAGTCCACATTGCTGCTTCACTTGAATGGACTATTGAGGGGGCAGGGAAAGGTCAGGATCAGGAATAAAGAGATAGGCGATGAGAGCCTGAGATGGGTTCGAAGCCAGGTGGGAATGGTCTTTCAGGACCCGGATGATCAGCTCTTCATGTCCCGTCTGGAGGAGGATGTGGCCTTCGGTCCGACGAATATGGAATTATCCCAAAAGGAGGTGGACGAGAGAGTGCAGTGGGCACTGAAATGCGTTGGCCTTTCCGACCAGGCGGCAAAGGTGCCTCATCACCTGAGCTTCGGCCAGAGGAAGAGAGCCGCTTTTGCCACCGTCCTGTCCATGAGGCCACCGGTGTTGGTCCTGGATGAGCCCACCTCGAACCTGGATCCCCGTTCCAGGATGGAGATGGTCTCCCTTATCCGAGAGCAGCAGAGGAATGGGACGGCCATTATCACCGCCACCCATGATGTAAACCTTGTACCCCTGCTGGCGGACAGGGTTCTTCTCCTCAATAGGAGCATTGTGGCAGAGGGCAGTGTTCATCAGATCATGAGCAGGAGGGATTTGATGGATGATCTGGGCCTGGAGATGCCCATCCTTGCTGATCTATTCGAGACTCTGCAGGAGGAGGGCCTGTATTCCGGTGCCATTCCCTTTAAAAAAGGTGAGGCCATTGGGACTATAAGAGAGATGCTCCATCGATGAGATAGGCAGCAGACCTCGGATACGATCTTCATGGGCCAGGGCATCCCATCTTACTGGCCCAAAAAACCCCGCCCCGCTCCCCACAAGCACGGCGGCCTGACCGGAGAGCTATGATGAAGTGTGGAGGAGTGGGGCAAATCTGAGCAGGCTTCCATTAGGAATAGGAAACGCAGATACCAAAGCTGGTTGTTGCTCAAGGCGTCTTCTCGCTCATCCATGTCCTTATTTTATCAGAATTGATTTGCATCTCCTTTGCCAGAAGCGTCATGTTATTGTATACAGCCGAGGATTGACTGAAGATGACTGCCGTCTCATTATGCAATAAATAAGTGCGGTTTTGGCTCTCGATTGCCTGACCAGCGCTTTTTGCAGATGCATTGGCATAATCTCTGGCTTGCTCCATCATAGACTCTGTCCGGCTCGCATTTCCTTCTACCTCCTTAGAGAGTGCCAGCGTCTTTCTGCAAGCCTCATCAGTCATATTGAACAGGCCTCCTGCCCGAACGGCATTTGTGGCAGAGACATCTGCCCAGGATTCTGCTTTTACCAGTTGGGATTGGATATTTTTCTCCGCCTCGTTCATCTCCGCCAACAAGGATTTTGCCTCGCCATATGCCGCTTTTGCTTCATCTCTGGCAGATAAAGACTCATTTCTGGCAGCTACAGACTCGTCTTTGGCTCTAGCAGCCTCATCCATTAAGTTCTTAGCTTGAGTGATCATAATATTAGGGCTCAGGGCCATTGGCTGGGGAATGCTGGGCGCTACGAAACCGGACCTGGTAAACTGGTAGTTCTGGCCGGGCACCCTTGCACCCGCATCGAGATTTATGACCTGGTCTCTGATTCCGCTTCCCAGATAGATGCAATCCGATCCAACAGACGGCCAGGACAGTACGAGGAGCATCAGAATTGATACCGCGATTTTGCTATTCATGCAAGCTATCACTCCAATTTTGCTAGGTTTTTCTTTTTGCCTCTCCTCCTGACGAACCACGCATTGAGGAACCAGACCAGGAGAGGATGGTCTTTGAGGAAGAGTCCGGCCTGGCAACTCTGGCCGGAGCCCAACGACAGATAGACGACGGTAAAGGAGGTCAATGTGCTTTGTCGCTATTCGGTGAGTTAGGATAATACTGGTTAATAAACTTTTTGTTTTTAGTAGCAATAAGAGGGATATTTCGGATTCTGATTGGAATTGATTTCTCTGGATGGCGGTACAGGCCTCTCAAGAAAGAAAGACCAGGGAGAATGGCATAAGCCACCAAAAAAGAGAAAAGGAGGACCAGCAAATAGTCCACTGGATCAAAAGTCGGTTCTCAGGACCACGGTCGCCCTGTAGACAGGACCTACATACGACTTCTCATTGGAGGCCTCACCTCTGGGTGCGTCCCTCACCTCTACCACCCTGGTGTCCATGAGCGTATCGGCAACAACCACCCACTCGCTCAGCTCATCTGTGCTGGACAGATTGAGCATCGCCTTTCCCTCTGCATCGGTCGTGCCTCTTATCTTCGTATCATCGCCAACCTTCTGAGCGATCAGTTCCAGGTCGCTGAAAGGCTGGCCCTGATATAAAACCTGGAACTCGAAGTCGCCATTGCCCACTTCTGTGATATTGGTGAGGGGAATGATCTCCAGGATCTGTCCCACTGGCTTTGAGGCTATGGAGTAATCAGATTCTGGACCGGCAATGAATGATTTGCCATAGGTGTGGAGGGGATAAGACCTCTCGACATACCAGTCCTTGGCCCAGCCGGTCTTGTTGATGGCGTCAAAGTCGATCTCATCTACTATTCCCGCCTCCCAGTATCCAATCGCCGGGGGATTGGTGATGATGTGAGTCCAGGCTCCACCGCCGTTATAGGAGGTTATGACATACAATCCCGGATGCTCAACGTCGAAGCTGAATATGGGCCAGTTGCCCATGGTATCGCTCTTCTCATTGAGGATATGATCGATCACGCCGCCATCCTGTCTGATTACGGTCAGGTTGGTCAATCCCTCCGGCATCTCTGTGGAGGAGGTATTATGACCGGCGGCCACAGGGAGCATGGCTGTATCTCCTAAATTCGCAAAGCCGGATATGGGCCTGACGAAAATCTGATGCGCATCCACCGCAGCCGAGGAAAATAGCATTAGCAGCACAGCTATCAGCAATAGTCTTCTCATATATTGTACACCGATCTGATTTAGCGCTTCACTATACTTAAGCTTTGCTACAAATTCCAAAAAACCTCATCTTAAGTCATATTAAATATCTATATGGTGAACGCCCCCCACCCTAAACACTCATGGGCCTCAGGACTGGAGCCATACGAGGCAAATAAAAAGCAAGATCTATCGACATCTTAATCTTGTTTTCATGGAAAAGACGGGGGCTTCCCGCTTCGTCCTTCGCAACCCTACAGGTTAAATGGCTCCTCGCTATGTGGTATGGGTGAACATAAATCGGAAAAACTCTATGTCTCCGTGCCTTCTGTGGTGAACCGCTATGCTCTGACTCAACCACAGAGGCGCAGAGGAACAGAGGTTATAATCTCTGCCGGGCCTGATCCACATAATTCAGCGAAGAGCCGGTTAAATAGATTCCCTGAATCCTGTTTAAGATTCTCTTAAATTATCAGGAAAAGCAAACTAAACTACTGCATTAAAAAAAAAAGAGCGATTGCGCTCGCTCTATGCCAATTAAGCTGCGTTCAGCCACCTGTCTATTCCAATGGCCCAAGCAATATCGTTGTCGGAACTGCTCCAATACTCGCTGTTGATCTTCTTCTGGTATTCCTTTAAAGCAGCCTTATTGTCCAGGCCGGCTTGCGGGCCCATGCTGGTCTTGGGTACGCCGAAGATGGATGCCAGATAATCTCCGCCAGCCTCTCCTGCCAAGTAGCCTGTATCTACTATTGTCGGGGTAGTACCCAATGCATCTATCATCACTGTATTGCTAGCTGCCCCATCCATAATGAAGGAGACCTGATAGCTTCCAGGTGCATCAGCATATAGCTGAAGCTGGCTGGTGGGGAAGAGGAGGCAGTTGAAATCATATCTCTGCCCGTTGGGATGGTAGACGACAAAGGTTCCCTGACCTTCCTTGGTAGAGATGGCCAACAGATTCACCAATGAGCCCTGGGGTACAATGGCATATTGTGACCAGCTCGTTGCTCCAGCAATCCATAGGGAATTGCTGACTGCTGCGGGTTGATATGCAGAGTAGTCAACCTTCTGCATCGCTGTGCCTAAATAGACATATGCAGGTGCATTGCTCGTCAGATCAACCTGCACGGGAACTGTGAGCAGAGAGGTTGGCACAGATCCCATAATCGATCCATAGTATTCATTGAATGGGGCTGAGTTATCAAAATTGGCCAATGTGCCGCCTTGTTGGCTGTTTAATGCCACAGCTTCCGCTCCATTAGCTCCAGACATAAATGCAAATAGAATAAATGTCATTAAGGCCGAAGATAGCCAGTCAATTTTCATATTTCATCCTCCAAAGATTGATTACAGCTGGTACAATTAATTCCAAGTATATCTATTTTGCCTAATATTGCCAGGTATTAGAATAGTTAAACCTATGATATTTATATGCTTTTCGCTATTAAATACTTAAATAATTTTTTAATTAACAAATACATTAAAATGCATGGGGCAAATTTTCCGGGAGGGAGCATGAGATGCTCATCAATTGCTGCCGCTGGCAAGATTGATCGGTGCCAGCCCTCCCTTATCATGAAATATCTGCAATTGAAGGGGAATTAGAATGATTTTCTGCAGGACGAGAACGATGGCAAAAGTGATAGCGGGGAGTAGATTTGAACTACTGGTCTACGGGTTATGAGCCCGTCGGGATATCCTGACTACCCTACCCCGCTTCATATGGGACATACTCAGTGATTTATACTTGCTTATAAGGCTTGCGTATAGAAGCCATCGCCATTTGCCTGGATAGGCCCATATGGAGGATCGTCCTGCCCTCACTTCTCTTGAATTGTCCTCACCTACCGATGCCGTTCAGAATAGGCGAGGATAGATTAGGGGCTGGATTTGCTGTCTGCCACTGGTTGGCAATCATCTGCCTGCCGGGATACGTTAATCTGAGACTCGTTTACTTAATGTATCACCTGTTCAATCATCTTTTATGCTGCTGATGGGCGCAGACGAGGCAGGAAAAGGGCCTGTTATTGGTTCCATGTTCGTCGCTGGACTGGTGATCGATGAGGAGAGGTTTTTTGACCTGGCTGTTCTGGGGGTGAAAGACTCCAAGATGCTCTCGCCAGCGAAGAGGGAGGCTCTGGCAAGGAAGATCACCACCATTGCTACCGATCAATACATTCTAGAGGTCAGGGCGGAGGTGATCGACGAACTGCGCCTGGTTATGACCATGAATGATATCATGGTGAGAAGCTTCTCCCAGGTGGTGGGACGACTGCATGCCGATAGGGCGATTCTCGATGCCGCTGATGTTAATGCGGAGAGGTTTGCCCAGGCAGTTCGCAATCATTCAAAAACCAGCATGGATCTGATCGCAGAGCATAAGGCAGACCAGAGGCATCATGTAGTCTCTGCCGCCTCAATTCTGGCCAAGGTACGCAGGGACCGGTCCATGCGGGAGCTGGAGAACGAGATGCACTGCAAGATCGGGAGTGGATATCCTCATGATCGCGATACTATCGCCTTTCTCTCGGAGTGGGTTCGAGAGAATAAAGACCTCCCGCCCTGCGCCAGGCATAGCTGGACAACGGCGCAACGCATCAAAGCTAGTTTTATATAGGCCGCCTGAAATCAAGATGCCTAAGAAGGGATCAAATGGATATAGAGGATACTTTGCTCATGATTCCAGGGCCGGTCAAGGTCGCACCCCGAGTGTTGCGCGCCATGTCCAAGCCCATGATCAGCCATAGAAGCGGCGAGTTCGGAGCCATTTACAGCGAGTGCGCCGAACTGCTCAAGGAGTTCTTCCAGACCAAGAACCAGATCGCGATAATGACCGGCAGCGGAACGCTGGGCATGGATGCGGCCGTAGCAGGCATCATCGGTCATGAGGATAAGATAGTCACCATATCCAATGGCAAGTTCGGCGAGCGATTCACTGAGATCGGCGAGCGATATGGCAAGTGCGTGCCCGTGAAGTTCGACTGGGGCATGCCATTTGATCTGGATAGAGTCGAGGCTGCCCTGGAAGAGGGGGCCAAAGCGGTAGCCATGGTCCATAATGAGACCTCAGTAGGCCTGACCAACCCCGCGAAAGAGGTGGGAAGGCTGGCGAAGAAGTACGATGCGGTGTTCATAGTAGACGGCATATCCTCCATCGGCGGCAATGAGTTCCTCACCGATGAGTGGAACATTGACATCGCCATCACCGGCTCGCAGAAGGCTCTGGCTGTGCCCCCGGGCCTGGCGGTGGTATCCGTCTCCCCCAGGGCAGAGGAGAGGTTCCTTGCCCAGAGCGCAAGCTACTATGCCGACCTGAAGGCCCATCTGAAGAGCGCGAGAAAGAGCCCGGCTCAAACTCCGTTCACCCCAGCAGTGCCACTGTTCTTCGCCATGCAGGAGGCCTTGCATATGGCGGCGGAGGAGGGATTTGCCGCCCGGAGAGAGAGAGCAGCAAAACAGGCGGAATCGGTTCGATCTGCTGCCAAGGCGCTGGGGATAGAGCTCTTCCCCCAGACCAATGAAAACTCTCATTACTCCAATACAGTGACAGCTATGAAGATGCCTGAGGGCGTGAGCGATGACAAGCTGCGCGGCGGCATGAAGAAGAAAGGAGTCATCGTCTCCGGAGGCCAAGAGCAGCTAAAGGGCAAGATCTTCCGCATCGGTACCATGGGAGTCTGCTCTAGCGGCGACCTCTTGAGGACTATTCAGACCCTGGAGCTGATCCTGCTCAAAGAGGGCAATATCCACTCCTGCGGCGTAGGAGTGGAGGCGATGAGCAGAGTGCTGGACAGCTGATTGCTCTGCACTAAAATTTTTTTTGGTCGAAGATCAAGGCCTACCACAAGGATATTAGCCTGCCAATTCGTGCTCTGGCAGATAGAGCTATCACTTCCTGGGCCATTATCAGATATCTTGAAGAGAAAAGCATACTTCTACCATCTGGCAGAGAAAACGGGAAGCATAGCACGAAAGCGATTTCCCGGATCTGGATCCACATGAGCTGCTTGCGGAATCCTGGGTGGCCATTCATTAACAATGCTTGAGAGCAGAGGACCTGAAGCTCATGGCTGAAGAAGGCCAAAGTGATCTGATCTCCCTTCAGAAACCTTCTCCTCTAGGGCAAGGATTGGGGAGATCAGGCAAAATCTATTCAGACCATTTCAAAGCATTTAAATAATGACGCGTGGAAACCATCGATGTACATCAGACAGCATCTCAGCACAACGATGGAGTGCGCTAGCATAAAGATGGAGTGTCCCAGATGAAGATCAAGTACTTGCTCGACGAGGAAGAGATACCCAAAAAGTGGTACAACGTAGCCGCAGATATGCCAACGCCCTTGAAACCGCCTTTGAATCCAGGAACGCTCAAGCCGCTGACTGCCCAGGATATGGAAGCGATCTTTCCCAAAGCGCTTATCCAGCAGGAGATGAGCACTGAGCGCTGGATAGATATCCCAGAGGAGGTACGCGAGATCCTCAAGCTATGGAGGCCCACTCCCCTTTATCGGGCCGCTTCCCTGGAGAAGGCGCTCAAGACCCCTGCAAAGATATACTATAAATATGAGGGTGTGAGCCCCGCCGGTAGCCATAAGCCAAATACCGCTATCCCTCAGGCCTACTACAATATGAAGGAGGGAATAGAGAGGCTGGCGACGGAGACCGGAGCCGGGCAGTGGGGCTCGGCCCTAAGCCTGGCCACCTGTTTATTCGGCCTGCAGTGCACAGTCTATATGGTCAGATCAAGCTTCGATAGCAAGCCCTACCGCAAGAGCGCCATGCGAGTCTGGGGCGCTGAATGCCTATCTAGCCCCTCGGACCGGACGAACTTCGGCCGGCAGATTAGGGAAAAGATGCCTGACACGCCGGGAAGCCTGGGAATAGCCATATCTGAGGCGGTGGAGGATGCAGCAAGCCATGATAACACCAACTATTCATTGGGATCGGTCCTAAACCATGTCCTGCTCCACCAGACCATCGAGGGCCAGGAGCTGAAAAAGCAGTTCGATATGACTGAGGACTATCCCGATGTGATGTTCGGCTGCTGCGGTGGAGGGAGCAACTTCCCAGGAATGGTCTTCCCCTTCATTCCCGATAAACTAAAGGACAAAAAGGACCTGAGAATGGTAGCCTGCGAGCCCACAGCCTGCCCTACCCTTACTGAAGGTCTCTTTGCTTATGACTACGGCGATACCGCAGGCATGGCGCCGGTGATCATGATGTACACCCTGGGCCATGATTTCATTCCACCGGGCATTCACGCAGGCGGCCTGCGCTACCATGGAGATGCACCACTGCTCAGCAATCTGGTGCACGACGGCCTGATCGAGGCCACTGCTCTGCAGCAGACTGAGGTCTTCGAGGCGGCCACCCTCTTCGCCCGCACTGAGGGCATAATCCCCGCCCCAGAATCTGCCCATGCTATCAAGCCGGCCATAGACGAGGCCCTTAACTGCAGGAAGACCGGAGAAGAGAAGGTCATCTTCATCTCCCTGAGCGGCCACGGCCACTTCGATCTGTCATCCTATGATGCCTATAACGATGGCAAGCTGGTGGACTATGTATATCCCGCCGAATTGGTCAAGCAGTCCCTGGCCAAGCTGCCTAAACCCTGATCCAAAGAAGGAAAAAGCGCGAAGAAGCAAGATTGAGCAAGAATTGAGAGGAAGAGCAAGACATAATGGCAGCCGGTAAAGGGCGCATTGGCTTTCTGGTCAATCCCATTGCCGGCATGGGCGGGCCGGTAGGCCTCAAAGGGACGGACGGGCTGGCAGAGGAGGCAATAGCTATGGGAGCTAGGCCCAGGGCGATGGAGAGGGCCAGAGCGTGCCTTGATCTCCTTTCCAAAGAGAGGGATGCCATTCTCTTTTTTACTGCCAGCGGCTCTATGGGCGAAAGCTGTCTAGAAGAGTGCGGCCTGGACTATAAGGTGGTATATTCCGCTTTGCCCGTCACCAGCTCCAGGGACACCATCAGGACTTGCCAGGCTTTTTTGGATGAGGGGGTGGATCTCATTTTATTTTGTGGCGGCGATGGCACCGCCCGGGACGTGGCGGGAATAGCAGGCAGCACCCCTATACTTGCAATTCCAGCTGGTGTAAAGATGCATTCCGGGGTATTTGCCGCCAGCCCACAGGCAGCAGCTGATTTGGTGATACGATTTCTAAATGGAGAGCTGAATCTAAGGGATACGGAGATCGTGGATGTGGACGAGGAGCTCTATCGTGCAGGGATTCTCCAGACAAAGCTGTATGCTCTGGCCAAGACTCCCTACCTCCCCGTTCTGGTAGCGGAGCGAAAAAGGATCTATAGCTCAGACCAGGAGGATGAGTTCAAAGATCAGATCGCCTTATTCGCCAGCGAGTTCATGAGAGATGGCTCAGCTTATATAATCGGAGCAGGAACCACTACCAGCCGGATAGCGGATATCCTTGGTCTGGAGAAGACCCTTCTGGGGGTGGATGTGGTCAAGGACGGAAGGCTGATGATCACGGATGCTTCTGAGCAGGACCTTCTGGAGCTGCTTGACCGAGAGACCAGGGTCATGATCATCATCTCTCCCATAGGAGCGCAGGGTTTCATACTGGGCAGAGGAAATCAGCAGCTGAGCGCTGAGGTGATCCGCAGGGTGGGCATAGATAAGCTGATAATCATCTCCACCCCTCATAAGCTGGCTGAGATACCCTATCTCTTGGTGGATACAGGAGACGAGGATCTGGATGAATCTCTGGCCGGAATGAGGCAGGTGGTGACTGGCTATAGAATTGCTCAGATGAAGGATACCCTAGCAGCTTCCAGACTGTAGAGTGATATGTTTAACTCGCGCTGGTGAAGTGCTCCCAGGCCTGAATTATATACTCACCATAGAGTAGCCAGATCAGCACAAATATCCCAAAAATAACGTAGAGGTTGGTGATATACACCAACCACTGCAGAAGACGCATCTTCTTCTCAGGCGTCCCAAACCAGTCTTCAGATTTTCGCTCAAACCAGTTGCCCATTGCTTCAGGTTTACGCATCAGCCATGGCAGCGGCTGCAATCTCCGCTTCCTTCTTGGCCAGTTCTGCTGCGGCTTTCCTCTCGGACTTGCCCTTGAGCATCTTCATCTTGACCAGATTGTCCCTTTCCATCTCCTCCAGGGCCATGGAGATGAACTTGATGGTTAGCTTGAGGTCAGGAACCACCTTGAACTCCAGAGCATTGACACGCCTCTTAGTGCTATCGATATCCTCGACGAGCCTTATCATGGCGGTCTCTACCTCTGCAGCCAGGATGATCTTATCCAGCAGGACCTCATAGGCATCCGCAGCTTCATCAATTGCAGCACTGGTCCCAATTACGCCGTAGCCTCGCTCGTACATCTTCTTCTGCACGGCTTCAGCCTCGATCTTGGGAACCACTACGCCCATGATGTTTCGGGACTCGAGCTGGATGGTTGGCTCTTTTTGCAGGGAGTAGGCCACGCTTCCGATGGCAACTGTTCCCTCGATGGCCATGGCCATTTGAAGCCTCTGCTCAGCTATGAGCAGAGCTTCGACCAGCTCTTTCCGGACTGTCTTGGCCTTATTCAGCACCTCGAAGAACTCGATCATGAGGCCGTCTCGCTTCATTTTGAGGAGCGAGTGGCCAGTTTGAGCTACCTTCATTCGTTTCTTGAGAGCGATCAGGACCGCCCTGGTCGGTTTCGTTCCAGGAATTACGGGCATGATCTCACTTCTTCGCCGTGCTTGCGTACTTGGGATGATACTGCTTGATGTATTTGTCGTCAATCCTGGTGAGCATTGCTTCCGGAAGGTCGGCCAGGAGATCCCATCCGATCTGGAGGGTCTCGAATATGGACCTATCCTCATCTCTGCTCTGGTTGACGAATCTTCTCTCGAACTTGTCGGCGAACTCCAGGACCAATTTATCGCGTTCAGAGAGAGCCTCTTTGCCCACGATAGCCGCCAGGCCGCGCAGATCATTGCCCTCTGCATAATAAGCATAGAGCTGATCGGACACTGCTCTGTGATCCTCTCGAGTATGGCCTTTTCCGATACCGGAGTTCATCAGCCGGCTTAAGCTAGGCCTTATGTCAACGGGCGGATAGATGCCCTTTCTGTGCAGCTCTCGGGAGATGAGGATCTGACCCTCGGTGATGTATCCGGACAGGTCCGGAATGGGGTGGGTGATGTCGTCGCCGGGCATGGTCAGGATGGGGAACTGGGTGATGGATCCCTTCTTGCCCTTGATGATCCCTGCTCTCTCGTACTGGCAGGCCAGGTCGGTGTACATGTAACCTGGGTAGCCACGTCGTCCGGGCACCTCTTCACGAGCAGCACCCATCTGTCTGAGCGACTCGCAATAGTTGGTCATGTCGGTGTAGATGATGAGCACGTGCATGTCCAGATCGAATGCCAGGTACTCGGCGGTGGTCAGCCCCAGCCTGGGGGTGAGAATCCTCTCCACAGCCGGGTCATCGGCCAGGTTGAGGAAAACGACTGCTCTCTCCAGAGCGCCAGTTCTCTCGAAGTCAGCCAGGAAGTGCTGAGCCTCTTCGTTGGTGATGCCCATGGCGCAGAAGATAACTGCGAAGGACTCGGCCTCACCAAGGGCCTTGGCTTGCCTGGCGATCTGCAGAGCAAGATCGTTGTGAGGCAGACCAGCGCCCGAGAAGATGGGCAGCTTCTGGCCGCGCACCAGGGTATTTGTGCCATCGATAGTTGAGATGCCCGTCTGGATAAATGCACGAGGCTTCTCACGGGAAGCTGGATTGATGGCAGCTCCTGCAATATCTCTCAATACATCGGGTACGATCTCAGGGCCGCCGTCTCTGGGCTTTCCAGATCCGGACAGAACGCGTCCCACGATGGCGGGAGACAATGGCATCTTGATGACGTCTCCGGTGAAACTGACGGCAGAATCCTTGGACAGACCACCGGTTCCCTCGAATATCTGAATAACCACGATGTCATCAGAGGAATCCAGCACCTGTCCTCTTTTCAGATCTCCGCCAGTTCTGATTTCGACGAGCTCCATGTAGCCCACTGGCTCGGTCTTCTCCACGAAGATGAGTGGTCCGGAGATCTCAGTAATCGTCTTGTATTCCTTTGTCATTTTGAACCCTCCTCACTTCAGCGCCTTAAACTCGGCATCCATCTGAGTCAGAACCTTTGCCAGTATGGGCTCATACTCAGCTTCCAGTCTTACCTTGGCCAGAGCATCCTTGGATGGAACAGATGTGATCTGCCCAACAGGTATGCCTTTCTGGACTGCCTCGAAGGCGTAGTCCCTGTACTTCAGGATGGCTTCCAACAGGTCGAACTGCTTCTTGTAGGGAGAGAAGGTATCAACCGGGTGGAATGCGCTCTGTGCCAGCCAGAAGTTGATGATCATCCTGGCTACTTCCAGTGTGACCTGCTGATCCTCAGGCAGCGCATCGGATCCTACGAGCATCACAATCTCTTCCAGCTCGGCGTTCTCCTGCAGTATAGCCATGGCCCGTCTCTTGTTCTTGTTCCAGTCAGCGCTGACGTTCTCTACGAACCAGGGCTCGAGGTCCAGGTCGTATAGCGAGTAGGAATCCAGCCAGTTGATGGACGGGAAGTGCCTGCGTTGTGTCAGCTTGGAGTCAAGAGCCCAGAATACCTTGACCATTCTCAGTGTGTTCTGAGTAACGGGCTCGGTGAAATCTCCGCCGGCCGGGGACACGGCGCCTACAATGCTAACGGAACCCTGTCCGCCATTTAAAACCTCGGCACGCCCGGCACGCTCATAGAAGTCGGCGAGTCTGGCACCCAGGTATGCGGGATATCCTTCCTCACCAGGCATCTCTTCCAGACGAGAGCCCATCTCTCTCATGGCCTCTGCCCACCGGGAGGTGGAGTCAGCGGTCATCAGCACATCGTAGCCCATATCTCTGTAATACTCTGAGGTGGTCATTCCTGTGTAAACAGAAGCCTCACGAGCAGCCACAGGCATGTTGGAGGTATTGGCGTAAACGATGGACCTCTCCATCAGAGGCCTGCCGGTTCTGGGATCCTGCAGCTCGGGGAACTCATGGAGCAGGTCGGCCATCTCATTGCCACGTTCGCCGCAGCCCACATAGACCACAATGTCGACATCTGCCCACTTGGACAGGGTCTGCTGCATAACCGTCTTTCCGGTGCCGAATCCGCCGGGAATGGCTGCCGTTCCGCCTTTGGCCAGGGAGAAGAATCCGTCTATGACCCTCTGTCCTGTTCTCAGAGGAATGGTGGGTGCCAGTTTTTCTGTAACTGGTCGGGCCTGTCTTACCGGCCACTTATGCATCATGAAGAGCTTGGTTCCGTCATCCAAGACCGCAATGGTCTCATCAACGGTGAAGTTTCCATCATAGATCTCTTTGATGGCACCGCCCTTTAGGTTGGGTGGGACCATGATCTTATGCTTGATAAGAAGTTGCTCTTGGACCTCGCCAATGGCCTGGCCGGGCTTGACCGTATCGCCCTTTTTCACTACGGACTTGAACTCCCACTTCTTCTTGTGGTCGATGCCGTCTACGAACAGACCCCGGCTGATGAAATCTCCCGATGCCTCTGCCAGCTTGGGTAGCGGCCTTTGAATACCGTCGTAAATCTGGGTCAGAATGCCTGGTCCCAGTTGTGCTACGAGAGGAGCGCCTGTCTCCTTGACGGGCTCGCCAGGCCTGACGCCGCCCGTATCCTCGTATACCTGAATGATATGTTTATTGCCGGAAATGCCGATGACCTCGCTCATCAGGCCTTCCTCGCCGACCAATACCAGGTCGTACATGGAAGCCTTCAGGCCAGTGGCCTGAACCAGTGGTCCGGCGACTCGCTTAATTTTCCCTACTTCCATAAATCAACACCTATTGCCCTTTTAATCTTCTCTCTCATCTCTGTGCTCTGCTCGGTTCCGATGGTAATCATGGTAGGCTTGATAGACTCGGATAACTGCTCCTGAAGCCTCTTGGGCAGCTTATTATA
Organism: Methanosaeta sp. UBA356; assembly: GCF_002496465.1. Taxonomy (NCBI): domain Archaea; kingdom Methanobacteriati; phylum Methanobacteriota; class Methanomicrobia; order Methanotrichales; family Methanotrichaceae; genus Methanothrix; species Methanosaeta sp. UBA356. The sequence continues at coordinate 36,340 of NZ_DAKC01000086.1, forward strand.
ATCCGATTGCTTCAACACCAGAATTCCAACACTGGAATCGGCCATGACATCGCCAATCTTTGAGACCATCTCATCTTCCGTGTTGGCAGCATATGACTTCTTGACTCCTGCCAGATTGAACCCGAGGACACTCTCGCTTCCACCTACAAAAGCAATCTCCATTTTAGGCCACCACCACTTGTTCCTCTATGAGTTCAGAGGGGAGTCCAGCTTCCTTGCCCCTAACGATCTTTCTGATGTTGGAAACCTCTGTCTCTTTGCTCACCATATATCCGAGCACCGGCAGGATGGATAGCGGATGATAATTGGAAAGAGCCCATGCATACCGTATGAGATAAGCCTTTAACCTGGCTTCGACTCTGCTAACGGCGTCAAGATCTGATGTTGCGATATCGGATATTGACGACCAGAAGGGGTATCCCTCCAATCCGCGCAGAAACTCGCCAAAAGGCTGACCTGCCATGCGGGACAGCTCATCGTGCAGCTTTCCTCCAGGAATAAGGTTCTCCTGTATTACGGCTGCATCGATGCCTGCTTTGTTCATCCGGAAGAGAGTGATCAGATTCTTGATATCTATCTCCCTGCGAACGTATTTGAGCAGCAGTCCTCCTCCTACCGATAATGTGCCGCCTACAGCGCGTTCCATCCTGAAGTAATAGAGCTTGTCCAGTGCATTCTCCAGAGATGCAAGATTCTTGCCATCGTATTGTGCCAGAGCGCTGGCATAATCGGTGCCATCAAAGGCGGAGATGATATCCTGAATGCTATCCTTCTTCGCCAGCTCCTCGAGGTGCTCTGGGGATAGCTCGCCCGCAGGCACGAGATATTTCATGATCTCTGTGTCGGAGGCTCCCGAGAACTTTCCTCGCAGGAGTGTCTTGATGTTCCAGACATCCCAGCGCCTCAGATACTCCAGAATCAGGAATGATGGCTCGTCTATGGAGACTTCCGCCAGCTTCCTGAAGGTCTTCGCCATATTGTCGAATGTGGCGTGTTCTATCAGATCCACTCCGGAGTAATCCTTGGCGAGCGCGTCGATTTCCTCTTTGTACTGGGTCTCTTCCAGGTATCGTGCGATCTCTGACATCTCCATGTTCATCATGCGGGGATACATCTCCGCAGGAATGAGCTTGGTCTTCATCGCTCTGACTCTGCCCGTGATGTAAGCGTACTTCACCGGTAAACCGAACTTCGGCAAACGTAGTACAGGCATAGTCCTCACCCGAATAGTACCTTGGAAACCTCTTTCATGCGGTTATTAAAGACCTCACGCGCAAGAGTTTCATATGACAAATCGTAACGTAGAGCTCCATCACCGCTCTCAACCACAACGCCGCCGATGATATCCAGGTTCCCGCCGTAATTGGGGGCGAGAGAGGATAGGAAGGCCTCATCTCGCTTGTTGGAGTAGACCTTCATATCCTTGAGATCGTATGGCTCGAGCATCTTCTTAAGCATGGCCTCATTATCCTTCTTGGGAAGATTGGATATCTTCTCAAGGAGCTTCGTCCTTGCTTTCTCCAGGAGATCCTTGTGAACATTAAGCTCCGATCTCTTAACCTCGAGATTGGCGCTGGAGATCTCCCTGCGCTCGATAGCCTCTATGGCGTGTCCGACCTCAGACTCCTTCCTGGATTTGATTTCAGCGGCACGTTCCCTAGCTTCATTGAGTATTCTTGCAGCCTCAAGGTCCGCTTCGCTCGTTATCTGAGCGACCTTGTCCTTACTGGTTGCCAGAACCGACTCAACCACTGCATCTAGTGCCATTGCCTCTCACCCTTTGGAAATGGCCAGCTCAGGGTGTCACTATTGCAGAGAAGGGCGTCCAGGCGAACATCAGGATCAGCGATACAGCGAGGCCGAAGATGATCAGGGTCTCAGGCAGAAGCATGAGGAAAAGACCCTTACCCAGGAATCCAGGCTCCTCAGCCACTACACCAACCACAGCCGCTCCGATACCCTGCTCACCAACACCTGCACCGATGCCTGCTAATCCAGTAGCGAGGCCAGCGCCGACAGCTATCAATCCATACAGTATTCCCGCATCTGCTACAACTACCATTTTCCTCAATCCTCCTTTTTATGAATATTACAATCTGTGCTCATATTTCTAATTTCAAAGATCGCTTTCATGCCTTCAAGAACCTCCGGACATGTCCGAAGGGGCTATACTCCACTCCACCACCATGCGCGCTGTAGAATTTGGTGAACATCTCCACATAATGCAACCTGAGAGGATGCATGAAGGGAGAGAGAATTCCCAGCAGAATGTTGATGAAATGCACTGCTACCAATACCATTATGCCTACGATGATCGCAAGTATCGAGAAATCGGCACTGTTAGTCGCTCCACCGCTCAACATGGGCATTATGACATAGAACGATAGCTGGTTGGCAGCATATGCCAGACCTACCGAAGCCAAGCCAATGGCCAGAAGCCTAAGGTAGGATATCAGGTTGCTCACATAGGATGGCACGTGTGCCAGACCCATGGCGCCTTCCGGACCCATGACCATCATCACTATGGATAATACGATCACTGCGGCACCGATGTACACCATGATCATCTGTCCCATGACCAATCCAAGAAGCGCCACGGCGAAGAACACCTGGAAGAGCATCACAGGAAGCCGCTCGAAATAGGCATGCCTCTTCTCGCCATAGTTCAACTCCGTCTTGATTCCCAGAATGGATCCCACAGAACAATGGATCACGCCGATGAACAGACTCACGCCGATCAAAAGCAGAACAGCATTCGTTGCCAATCTATATAACGGGAAGATCCCCAACGGGCCAAGCCTTCCCAGCGGGCCGAAAGTTCCTTCGCCGAAGAACAAGCCCATCTCCTGAAGCTCAATCATCTCATGATGAGATAGCATTCCTACCATATAGTTCCACAGGCCAAGGGGCCCGAAGATCTCACCGTAGAATATGCCGAATATGACTGACCATACTCCCGCAATCATGACGATGTTGATCAGCTGCTGCCACCCTTCTGTCCTGAATCTCTTCTTTAGCAGAGTCAGAATCAGCAGGATCACAATGCCATAGCCTACGTCTCCCAGGATCATGCCGAACATGATCGGGAAGAAGACGAATATAAGCAGCGATGGATCGAACTCCTTGTACTCCGGAATGGCGAATAGCCTGGTGATCAACTCATATGGCTTGACAATGCTTGGATTGTCCATCTTGGTTGGAACGTCTTCGCCGCCTTTGACAAGGTCATCGGCCTCTTTGTCGGCTATCAATTGGACGTCCAGCTTTCCTCCAGCAGCACTCTCCAACTCGCTCTTCAGCCGGCCGTACTGATCGCTAGGAACCCAGCCGTCTATCACAAAGGCGTTGTCCGTCTCTGCGAACCTGAGAGGAGACTCAGTCTTGCTGACCTGCATCGACAGATACTCATCCGTCGCCAGCATCAGATCTTCATATTGCTTCTTCACATCGACAAGCTTCTTATGGAGAGGCGCTAGCTCGCCTTCCAGAGATTTTATGCTGCCATTGAGTGAAGCAATAGCTGAATCAACACTGCCTTCGAGCTTGGGAACGGACATCTCAGAGAAACCGTGCTCGGAAAGGACCGCAGATACCTCGCTGGCCTTTTCTGCAGGCACAAATACTGCCACATAAGTCGCATTCTTGGCGGTGCCGGTAAAGATCTCATTTACTGGAGAGACCCGGGCTACATCTGCATCCACAGGCGTAACAGCAGTGCCTACGAATGTCGCCAGAGAATCATAACCATGATAAGCTTCCAGGGGCAACGGCAATATGGATAACGGAGTTAAAGCCCTGATCTGATCCTGCTTGGACTTGATCTCTGCTTCTATAGCAACGATCCTCTCGTAGGTGGCAGTGACATCGCCCCCCACGTTATTGAGAAGATTGTCCATCTCGGATAGAACCTGTGACTCAGGATATGTCTTCTCAGGCGCCTTGTTCTTTATATCAAGGTACCTGGTGACCGATCTGAGCTTAATGAGGTTCTCAGAGTACTCCCTGGCTTTGCCTATGGGCTTTCCCAATGCAAATTCAGGCTGGTTGCCATTGTAATTCACAATGTGCAATAAGCGCAACTCATGCAGCTTTTCTACTACTGGAGATATTACGTCCTTTGACCCGGCTACGACCACACGACTCATATTAACGGGCCTAAGCATGTAACGACCCCATAAACTCCTTTAGCAAATATTCAACTGCTTTGTCCAGCTTGGCACTGGCGCTGCCGCTCATTGAGGCGACGTTTTTATCGCCACTCTGGATGATTGACTGCTTCTTTGCCTTTACATCGCTCTCTGCTTTGGCAACGCTCTTGTCATAGTAGTCCTGTGCATCAATCTCGGCGGATTTGACGAGGTTCATTGCTTCGGTAGTGGCAGCGGCTATTTTTTTCTCCTTCTCCTCCAGAGCCTGCTGGACTGCAGCCCTGGATTGGGCCTCTGCCGATTTGATTTTCGATAAGATTTCGTCTCTAGCCATCTGATCCCTCTACATATTCCCTCACTACACCACTCCTGTTTTTCAAACAGCGCTACATCACTTTTGGCTCGTGATAAACGCTCTTTTGCATCCTCATCTACCAATATAAACTCTTCGGTTTTGGTTTGAAGAGAGGAGGGGCCATTGCCTCATCGCTTAACATCCCCAAAATTTCAGAGCAACTTCCAGCTCTTTGTGGTCTTTTGCATATTCTTTTAAGTCAATATGCTTTAACCAGGCCTCTGTCGCCTGCACCATTGCCCGCGCTCCAGCGGTGGTACCATCCGGATGGCCGTGGACGCCGCCCCCTGCCTGGACGATGCAGTCTATGCCATAGCCATCCAGGTTCCCGTGGACCTTTGCTGGATAGATCCCGCCCGAGGCCACGGGGAAGAACCTCTTATAGCTACCCATTCCTCTCGCAGAGCGTCGCGGCACAGGTCGTTCTCCTCCCTCTCAAGAGACATCTTGCCCATGCAGCTTCCGGTATGCAGGTTAGTGCCTCCCACCATGCGCACCAGCTTGGCTATGACCAGCATGGAGATGCCGTGGCTCTTGTCCCTGGCAGAGGCGCCTTGCAAGGTTCTGTGCACATGTATGGGGACGTTCAGGTTCTGGGAAAGGGGCTCAAGGGAGGAGAAGCCTGCGGGGAGGACATCGATCATGACCATATTGGCCCCATGGTCCACTGCTTCTTCCGCCCGCTCCAGGATTCTGTCCGCCCCAGCGGTGACACTTACTGCATAGAAGGCCTTCTTGCCCGTCTCCTTCTCCACCCGGCCCAGAGCGGACATGACCGCCTCCAGCCTGAGAATAAGGGGGCAAAAGCCCTGATCGGTGAGGGCCTCGTCGTCCTTGACCAGGCCCATCCTGGGCTTGACGATGGTGCCGACGAGGGGCTGGTCGTAGACGCCCAGAATCCTTCATGCATCCTCTATCCCGAACCGGGGACCCTTATGCGCCCGGATTATGCTCTGAGGAAAGATGACATCCTGCAGGCGCACCTTCTTGAGGTTTCCTGCCACCACCGAGAGGTACTGGGGGACGTTTCCCGGCTCGAAGAGATCATCGGGAAATGCGATCTCGACCTCACTGCCCTGAACGGATATCACCCGCGCGGCCAACGGATTGTCCTGGCCCCGCACATCGGTCCAGTTGCCGGTCGGCTGCTCGGCAGCAATGGCCTCCGCCGCCTTTTAGATGGGAAGGTCGGTTTCAACATGATATTTTGCAGCAAGTTCCATTACCGCTCCTGGCATCAATCATAGCCACCCATCAGACCGAGCAAGATCGTTCGCTATTAATAGCATTAGGCTTCATTGGCCGACTCCGCAGATAGATATCTCTGGCAAATACAAGTACTTCTGCAAAGATACCGAGAATTTGCGATTCACATTCATCAAAAAACGGCAATTAGAGAATCGATAATACATTTTTTTCAGTATGGGGCAACATCTTTATTATCGAGGAAAAACTTGCAGACTGCTAAAAGATATCGAGGAGAATCCATGGTTGACGGCATAAATAATCATACTCGATTTATCGTTGATCTGAGGCGGCACATGTGGATGAGTGGCATCGAGGTGGAACTGCGGCGGCTCATCTGGCAGATTGCTGTTGTTGGCAAGTATATCTCTGCAAAGATCCACGAATCAAACCGAAAGCTGGCCGGCTTCAAAAACGTTTATGGCGAGGACCAACTGGCGCTGGACCGCATCTCCGACGACATATTGAAAAATATGCTGCGGAACTCCGGATTTGTCCGCGAGTATGCCTCCGAGGAGCAGGAGGATATCATCACCATCGGTCAAGGGCAGGAACAGTATATTGTCACCGCTGATCCAGTGGACGGCTCTTCCCTGGTGGATACCAATCTGGCCATTGGGACGATCATCGGCATCCACAGAAATTCAATATTCGACTGCGGCAAAAATTCGATGGTCGCCGCTCTTTATATCACCTACGGCCCGCTCATCACCATGATCTACTCTGCAGGAAAGGGCGTGCATGAGTTCGTATTGGATCGCGAAGGAGAGTATGTCCTGTCCGAGGAGAATATCAGGCTCAATGAGAGAGGATCCATCTTTTCCCCTGGCGGTCTGCGCAAAGACTGGACGGACAGCCATCATAGGTATATCGATAAGCTGGAGGCAGATGGCTACAAGCTGCGCTATAGCGGTGGTTTCGTCCCCGATATTAATCAGGTCATCATCAAGAGGGGAGGGTTGTTCACCTATCCGGCACTGAAAAAATCGCCTCAGGGAAAGCTGCGGTTGCTGTTTGAGCTTCAGCCCATGGCCTTTATTGTGGAGCAGGCAGGAGGCATGGCAACTGATGGGAAAGACGATATACTATCCCTCAAAGTGAATTCAGTTAATCAGCGCTCGCCCATCTATATCGGTTCGAGGACGGAAGTGACCATGGCGAGAGAATTCCTGTCGCAGTAAATGAGTTATAATTAACATATAAATAATAAATACATTAGAGGGAAAGGTGCAGCAATGATTTACCAGAATGAAGATCAGCTGAAAAGGGGATGCGAATCCATACTCACCTGTCAAGAGGGTGATGTTCGCGTCCTGAATGAGCCCAGTTTTAGAGAAAAGCTAATCGATGATTTGATCTATACTGCCGTCTTCAGCCCCGACCCGGCTATTCAAGAAGCAGCGGCATATCTGATTCGTCGGGGCGCTGCCAGTATGGGAATTTTGCCTGCATCGATCCAATCCCTGTATGAGGCCATGGGCAGAAAAGAGGTCAGCGGGTTTACCGTTCCAGCGATAAATATCCGGGGCATCACTTACCACGTGGCGCAAGCGGTATTCAGGGCGTCAATGAAAGGCAATGTTGGTCCGGTCATTTTCGAAATCGCCCGTTCGGAGATAGGCTATACCAAGCAAAGGCCGCGGGAGTATGCCTGTGCCGTATTGGCGGCAGCGATCAAATCCGGATGGCGGGGCCCGGTCTTCCTGCAGGGCGATCATTTTCAGATAAACGCCAAAAAGTTCGCCGCGGACGGGGAAAAGGAGACCCAGTCGGTCAAGGATTTGATCCGGGAAGCCATCCAGGCCGGCTTTTACAATATCGACATCGATACCTCCACCCTGGTTGATCTATCTAAGGCCACCATCAAAGATCAGCAGAGATTGAACTACACCTTGGCGGCGGAGCTGACTGCCTTGATTCGCGATCTGGAGCCGGAAGGCATAACCGTCTCCGTGGGTGGGGAGATCGGTGAGGTTGGCGGCAAAAACAGCACAGTCGAGGAGCTGCAGACATTCATGGACGGCTACCTGGAAGAGCTCAAAAAGCGTGGACCGGCTTTAAAGGGAATCAGCAAGATCAGCGTGCAGACCGGGACGACCCATGGCGGCGTGCCCCTGGCCGACGGCACAGTGGCTAAGGTTAAGATCGATTTTGAGGTGCTGGAGAAGCTCTCGGAGACCGCCCGCGCCGAATACGGCCTCTCAGGGGCGGTTCAGCACGGGGCATCAACCCTTCCAGATGAGGCTTTTGATCGCTTTCCAGCTACCGGAACGGCCGAGATTCACCTGGCGACAGGCTTTCAGAACATAATCTATGATAGCAGGAGCTTCCCTGGCCAGCTGCGGTCTAAGATCTATGATCACCTGCGGGGAGAATTGAAAGGAGAATGGAAGGAAAAGGATACGGAAGAGCAGTTCATCTATAAGACCCGCAAGAAGGGCTTCGGACCGTTCAAGCCTGAGCTGTGGCAGCTGCCGACTGACGTCCGGGATGAGATCTGCGCAGAACTGGAAGGCAAATTCGCCTTTTTATTCGATAAGCTCATGGTTATGGGCACCCGGCCAGTGCTGGATCAATTCATCAAGCCTGCGGATGTGCCGCTGGAAATGCCGAAGATGCTGAAGGGCTAAAAGTTATCAATTAAGCAATGCCGGCATAAATGCGGCTGTGTTGGAGAACATCAGGAATGATCTGGGGAACTCCCAGACGCTCTCTTTTCAGGAGATCCCGCATTAGAGATTTTGGTCCACAAAGATTTATGACCATAAAGGCCATAATATATCGTATCTATTAGAGATAATAGTGATAAATACGCCGTTCTCCAGGGAGCGTCAGGTGGGATTGATATGACAAAGATAACTATAAGCTTAATAAAAGCCGATGTAGGCGGCTATCCCGGCCACTGTTCGGTCCATCCAGAATTGATCAAGACTGCGGAGGAGAAGCTGGAAGAGGCCAAAAAGTCCGGCTGTCTGGTGGACTACAGGGTTATGGCCTGCGGCGACGATCTGGAGCTGCTCATGAGCCACAGGACGGGCTGCGACTGCGGCGACATCCACGGCCTAGCCTGGGAGACATTCGAGGCAGCCACTGAGACGGCCAAGGGCCTCAAGCTTTATGGCTATGGCCAGGACCTGCTGGCGGACGCCTTCTCCGGAAACATCAAGGGCATGGGTCCAGGGGTTGCGGAGATGGAGATAACCGAGCGCACGGCAGAGCCCATCATCGCTTTTATGATGGACAAGACCGAGCCCGGAGCCTTCAATCTCCCCATCTTCAAGATGTTTGCCGATCCATTCAACACCGCCGGGCTGATAATAGATCCCTCCTTCCATCACGGCTTCACTTTTGAGGTCTGGGATATCCTAGAGCACAAGAAGGTCCTCATGAACTGCCCGGAGGAGATGTACGATATGCTGGCGCTGATCGGTGCCAAGAGCCGATATGTGATCAAGAGAGTCTTTGCCAAGCCCGGCAGCAAGATACCCCAGAGTGAGCCGGTGGCGGTGATCAGCACTGAGAAGCTCTACCAGACCGCTGGCAAGTATGTGGGCAAGGACGATCCCGTGGCCTTAGTGAGGTCGCAGTCCGGCCTGCCCGCGCTGGGCGAGGTGCTCGAGCCCTTCTCCATCGGGCACCTGGTGAGCGGATGGATGCGGGGCAGCCACAACGGGCCACTTATGCCCTGCTCATTTGATACCGCTCATCCCACCAGGTTCGACGGCCCGCCACGGGTGATAGCCGCCGGATTCCAGCTAGCCGAGGGGAAGTTCGTGGGGCCGGTGGATCTCTTCAATGACCTGGCCTTCGACCGCGTCCGGCAGAGGTGTCTGGAGATCACCGATTACATGAGGGCGCACGGCCCCTTCGAGCCGCACCGGCTGCCCATGGAGGAAATGGAGTATACCACCCTGCCTCATGTAATGGATTGCCTGAGAGATCGGTTCGTGGATACGGAGTAATTTTGTTGGGACAACGCGCATGGGTGTTATCCGCGGAGGAGCATAAAGCCAAATATTTGTAGCTTTATGAATCTGCCATGAACCTTCCAGATGACGACAGGAGGCTATTTCTGAAGCTGTACCATTCACTATTGCTTTATGTAAATAACAAACACAAGATTCTGAAGGACTTTCAGAGTCCTGAGGATCTCTTCAAGGAGGCTCTGGAGGACATTGAGAAGCTCAAAGAGAAGCTCTACTCCAAGCCCGATCAGATCGATTCATTTGTGCGGGAGAATCCTCAGGGCTTTTCAGCAGAAGAGCTGGAGATCATATCCAGCTGGCAACATTTCGTGAAAGGCAGATTCTACATCGTCCGATTTCTCAAGGATCATGCAGTCTTCATGAATGAAGGCCGTTCACCCAAGGCTTACGGCGTTAAGGGACTGGCCATGCAGTGGGAGCTGATCGGCAATCTGCCCAGAATCGTCCAAGCCACCCTTCTGCCCTTTAAAGGAAAGATCATCTTCGATGGCTCATTCAGCTGCTACAATATATTTTTCGGTTCAGGGATGAAAAGCAGCATCAACGACAGCTTCCGCCAGGCTAAAGCGAGCTATGGAATTATAACCTCGCTGCCTTTCTCACCCAAGGATGCCGCCCCCAGCGATGCAGAGAGGCTGAGGGCATTTCTGCGGTCCCAGGAGAGCAGAGACATTCACTGGCAGGAGATTGAGGAGCTGCTCAGTAAAAAACCAGAGCTATTGCCCATATACAGCGAGGAGATGGGCAGGGTCCAGGCAAGAAAGTATCGAAAGAAGCTTAAAGATATCGGCATTAACGAAGGCTGGTTTGCCATAATCGAAGGGATAATAATCGCCGGCGGGCAGGATCAAAAGGAGGTGGAAAAAATAGCATATTCACTCCTCCCGGAGGAGAAGAGAAAGCTCGTCCACATATTCCACCTGAAGAGAAAATAGACCCGCTCCTCGAAAGGCCCGAAGCAGCTTTTCACTCTGCCCACCCAATATTTTAGGCAGGAGTAGTTTGCTTTTGCAGCTTCTTTCATCTCACAGGCACTCTACAAATCCGCCGTTCTCTCTGCGCATCTCGCTCACTATCCTCCCGTCAACCAGCCGGAGGATTCGATCGGTTTTCTGAGCCATGCTCATATCATGTGTCACCAGGATGAAGGTCTGTTTTATCTCCCGGTTCAGCTTTCTCAGCAGCTCATAGACCATCTCCGAGCTCTTGGTGTCCAGGTTCCCAGTGGGCTCGTCGCCGATCACGATAGATGGCCTGTTAGCCAGGGCCCGGGCTACAGCCACTCTCTGGCTCTGGCCTCCCGACAGCTCGCTTGGTTTGTGGTTCAGCCGTTCCACGAGCCCCATCTCCCGCAATAGCTCCTCGCTCCTATGGCGAGCTGCTTTTTTGTCTTCCCCGGCAATGAGCTGAGGAATCATGACGTTCTCCAGCGCAGTGAACTCCGGCAAGAGATGATGATACTGGAAGATGAATCCCAGTTCCTTGTTTCGAAGCCGGGACCTCTCCAGGGAGCTGGATTGCGACACTTCCCTGCCCTTCAGCCATATCTCGCCTCCCGATGGCTTATCCAGCAGCCCAAGCATGTTCAGCAGAGTGGACTTGCCGCTGCCGCTGGGACCGGTTATGGAGAGGAACTCCCCCTCCAGGATCGTCAGGTCGACATCGTCCAGAGCCAGCAACTCCACGCCGTTTCCGAAGACCTTTCTCAACTTATTGGCGACGATTATGTTCATGATATCATTCTCCTGAAAATTAACACTAAATTTAAGCCGAGGCTATGGCCTCGACCGGATCCATTCGAGATGCCTTATAGGCAGGATACAGTCCCGCTGCCAGATCCACCATCATGGCAAAAGCTACGGCATAGGCGAAGATCTCGGGGCTTAAGAGGATGCTCATCCTGGAAGCGGCATAGACCTCAGCGGGGATCTCAATCGGAAATGCCTCGATCAGCTTGGCAGCTACATAAGCCAAAAGGCATCCCAGAGCGGCTGATGGAGGACCGAGGATCAGGCTCTCGGCCATAAAGATCTTGATTATAGATCCTCTGTTGGCACCGATGGCCATGAGGATGCCAATTTCTCTGGTCCTGCGGGAGATGGTCATAATCATGGTGTTGACCACGCCAAATCCGGAGATGACGAATATGAGCAGGTAAAAGAGGTAAGTGAAAAACCTCTGTGTATCCAGGAGATTCAGGAGGTTCCGGCTCTTATCCTGCCAGCTCTGGGCCTTATAGAAACTGTCCCGGCTCAACCCGGAAGCGATGGCTGGGGCCTCATAGAGATCTGATGTTTTAATCCCAATCTCAGAGACTACATCTCCTTCTCCCATCAGCCTCTGAGCAGTCTCCAGGGGAAGGTACACTAGCGACTCATCAGCTCCGGTTCCCGTCCGGATGTAGCCTGCTGGGGTTACCTTTAAAGACACTCCCTTGCGAACCAGGTAAAAACCATCCCCAGGCTTCAGCTTCAGATCTTCTGCCAGCTTGGCTCCAACGATGGCCGAATGCTTCTTGAAAGCCAGATCATTGAAATCGCCCCAGACCAGGTCGCTTTGCACACCCAGGAGAGGATCTTCAAGCAGCGGGTCGATGCCTATGATGGAGACTCCTTTCACCTGTTCTCTGTACTTGGCCGCAGCCATCCCCAAGAGCCTGGGCGAGACCGCCTCAACCCCGGAATAGCCCCAGATCACGCTTGAGAGCGTCTTGTAGAGGTGGATATAGTCTTCACCCTCCTTCGGCTCAACCGTCAGGTAGGGGCTGTTCTCCACTGTGCTGCTGATGATCTCCTCCCTGTAACTCTCCATGAGCCCCATCATAGCTGCTATAACCATCACAGCCAGGGCCACAGCGAGGACGGGGAAGAGCACCATCCTGGGGCTGGCTGTGATATGCCTCCAGGCAATGATAAGCTCAAACATCTCTATCCCCTCAGGGACTCTACCGGGTCCAGCTTCGAGGCTATATGTGCAGGATAGATCCCGGCCGCAAGGCTCAGAATCAGCGCTATTAATGAGAGCGTGACCATATCCTGATAGGAGAGGATTACGGGCAGATCGACCATGCCGCCGGTGGGCATCTCGATCTGAAGGCTTCGAAGCCTGATGGCTAAAACGAGGCTCATGGCGCAGCCAAGCAAGGCCCCCATGAGGCCGAGAAGGCCGCTCTCCAGGAGGAAGATCTTCCTGATATGAGAGCTATCAGCCCCTGCTGCCATCAGCATCCCTATCTCCCGTGTCTTTTCAAGGACCAGCATATTCATGATGCTGGCTATTCCGAAGGTGGCGATGACCATGATCAAAAGCAGGGTGATCATGTTAGAGGCCTTCTCATAGGCCAGGCTTTCCACGATTTCAGGATTGGATTCCTGCCATACCTGGACCTCGTACCTATCCGAAGAGATCTGCCCAGCCACGGCTTGGGCTTGGTCGATGTCATTCAGTTTGATATCGATTTGGGTCACTACATTCCCTTCGTTCAAAAACACCTGAGCAGTCTCCAGGGATACGTAGGATGTCTTCTCATCGACGGAGGCATAACCAGTATCGAAGATCCCCGATACTGTGAGGTTGAGGTCCCTGGCATCGGGAAAGTCAGCGTGCACCGTATCTCCCAGCTTCATGTCGAGCTTCTCTGCCAAAGATCTGCCCAGGAGGATCTTTTTTCCTCCAATGATGGAGTTCAGGTCTCCCTGCACCATGCTCTCACTTATCTTGCTGATCTTATCGGCCTCGAAAGGCAGAACTCCAAGCATTGCAGCATTTGCGACCTTGTCTTCGTGGGTGAAGGTCGCGGTGGCCGCCAGGACCGGTGAGACCCCTACTACCCCCTCCAGGCCCCAGACGCCATCTATGACATTCTGATAGAGGTTGAGGTAGTTCTCTCCGTCTATGGGCTTGATGATTATATGAGGGAGGCTCTTGAATACTATATCCAGCATGTAATCGGAGAAGCCGTTTTGAACTGCTATGATCAGGAGGGATACGGCCACCGCCATTCCAACAGCTGTTATGGCCAGAGCTGCTTGCCGCTTGCGGTAAGTTATATGTCTCATGGCCACGAAGATCTCGAATGAAGAGAAGGCCAGCATCTCAGCGCCTCCCGCGGATTACATAAATGATCCCTGCAAAAGCGACCAGGCCAAGCAGGCCTAAGATCATGCTCGAGGATGAGTCTTTGGGCGTTTCTGTCTTGACGGCGGTCAGATTAGTCCTGGCCTTTGCCTCGATCACCCTCTCAGTAAAGTCTATCAGATCTCCTTCTGTACCCAAGAGCTGGATTTTCAGCTGGTATATCCCGGGGTTCAGGGTCTTGTTCCAGGATACTTCAATCGTCTCGTCATCTCCTTTGAGAAGAACGGGGGTCTTCTTCTCCAGAGTAGCGAGGGACCTTTCATCCTGCGAGAGGAGAAACCTCAGGAAACCGTGAAAGGGAGTCATGGATTTCCCCAGAATCGTGGCGCTGGCACCTGTCTCGTCCTCATAAGTGTCGGTAATCCTCGCATCCTACCGGGCCAGAAAGGAGCTCATGAAGGCTCGGGTCTGACCGGTCTCCTTTTCTACGATCTTAATCCGACCCGAGTATTGCTCGCCCCTCACAAGAAGCTGCTTCCAGTCAAAATCGATATTGCGAATGCCGTCTGATATGGAAACGGGGCTTTCGCGAGCGACATATAGGGCTTTTCCATCTTTAATGAGCATGTGATAGATATCCACTATCGCCAGGTCCGGAGAATAGATCAGAAGATGAACCCCGCTGCTGTCTGCTTGATAGTCCCTTACATCGAACTTCACCGGAACCCGCCCACCATGGTGAAAGTCAATGCTCTTCTCTGATAGGAGAGATCCATTCCGGAAAAGCGTCGCCCGGGCGCTGTAGGATCCCTCCGTCGAGGGCATTTTGTCCCATCTCGCTACCCAGGTTCCCGGACCGTCCAGAGCTAGGGTCCTGGACTGCAATACCTTCCCTGAGGAGAAGAGCTCTAGCTTGAGCAGATCGCCCGCTCCTGTTCCAGCAACAGTCACATCGCAGGACTGGAGGTCGGAGTAGAGGTCAACGACCTCCTGCCTAAAGCGGGCAAAAGGAGAAGGCTTGAAGCCATGAGGATAAAGAACGCGCACTTCATGGCCGTTATAGAATCTACCTGGCGGATAATTAGCTTGTGCCGTTCATGTGGGGTACTTTTTATACCTGGTAGAGAATCAAGTCTTTATGAGAAAGGCGACAGTGGAGTTGGTTCCGCATCCTTTTTTGAAGGATCTGCTGCATGATTTTTTTGAGAAGATAGAATACGCCGAAATCTTGCAGATGATCCACCTCGATTTTGATAGAGACATCAAGACGGCTATAGTCAGGTGTATTATGAGGGATGGATACTCCCCGGAAGACCTGCCCTATCCGCCAGGCATTGAAGTAATGGATGTCTTAAAGGTTGACGGAAAAGAGGCCATATGTCTGATGAGGGGAAAGGTGTCAGATAAGCTAAAGTTCGTGTATAAAGAGCTTGACCTGGAACTGGTCTGGGATCAGCCCACCTATTCCACCTCCGAGAAGCTCGTCTATACCGTCATAGGCGACCAGCCGAACCTGAAGAGATTCTTCGAGAGAATCAGATTGATGGGAGAAATTAAAAGCATCAGCTGCCAGAGGGCAAGCTATCAGCATTATGATGTCTTATCCTGCCTTACCAACAGGCAACGAGATATCCTCATCAAGGCCAAGAAGGGCGGCTACTATGATTACCCCAGGCGGATCAACGCAGACCAGCTCGCAGAGAGGCTGGGGATCGGCAAGTCTGCGACCGTAGAGCACCTGCGCAAGGCTGAAGGGCGAATCATATCGCACATCTTTTCCGGATACTGAAACGAAGGTGATTTATCGACAGCGTATTGCCATAACAGTTTTGATCTTCTAGATCGCATAGCGTCATGATCGGTCACAGAGTAGAAGATGTCGCAGGAGTTTTGGTATGCGGTCTTCGTCTCAGGCAGACCACGCACCAAATCACGAGTGCGACGTGAAGCAATAAACGAAGGCACTATTATACAGCAGCATAGCTATAATCAGTCCCCTCGCAGCCACGCTATAAACATCGTTTCGAGCCAGCCAATATGCAGCGCTAAGGGAAAGCAGCGCCACCCCAGCTCCACGAGCAATGCTAAACGCCACCGGCGTATCTGGGGGCGCACCCAGTAGCATAAAAATCGATGCCGAAGGCAGCAGCACCAAGGCTGCCCCAGCCATTCCTTCAAGAATTGCCGATACGATCAGAAGACGTCTCATATAGCTGATTTCTAATCCCGCCCTCGCATTTATTCGCCGCAGCGAACGCATTTTCATTGCCATCAACGTGGAAATCCGGCAATCCGCAATAATTCAGTTGAGGACTCCGTTTACCGGAGCCAGATAGCTTATTCGGCTCCCGTCAGGGCTGATCTTGACGCTGGTCTTGTCCGGGTTGCCGAACAGTATCTGACGGGGGATTAAAGAGCCGTCTTCGCCAAGGGGGCTGGGACTGCAATATCCATCTCTGGATAACAGAATGAGCATGAAAATCAGCAGCAATAATCCTGAAAGCTTTTTGATACGATCGCTAAAACTATGATCTCGGCTTTGTCTCATTTCAGATCCTCCTCCTCGAAAATGAATATCTCATCGATGCTGGCCTGCAGAGCCAGGGCGATCTTGCAGGCAAGCTTTAGCGATGGATTGTATTTGCCCTTCTCCAAGAAGAGAATCGTCTCCCGCCGCACTCCTACCATTCGGGCCAGCTCCTCCTGGGTGAGCCCGTGTCTGGCCCTCAGCTCTTTGATGCGCGTTCTCAGGACCAATCCACATCGCCCCGGCGGTGAAGAACGGCGAGCGAGACGATGGCGCTGCCGGTCATAATGTAAATGGTGATCGATAAGGCCGTGATAGCATCAATAGAGATGAATCCCATGATTGTGGCACAGAAAATGATCAGGACTATAATTATGCTCACCAACCAAGAATAGGCCAAGCCGAAGGCCCTGATCTTATTCGTCCTTTCGTCCTTTTCCGGCTCATTACCTCTCTGCCATCTCCGGACAGCGGTCGTGGCCAGTGCGGCTACCCCTCCTGCCACCAGGAAGAATGCATCGTATCCCGCTTGAGTTAAAAGTACTCCCGCAAAGATCAATGCCGCTCCGAGCAGCATGCCTGCTGAAAATCTATCTATTCTCATGATTACCTCTTCTGTCCGTTAGGCGATGGCCTTGGTCATCGGCCACCCCACCCGATGGACTGCAGTGTTTCTCAGTATGTATGTTAGGTATTTATCACATGGAGATATTTAAATGTTTTGTATTTCTAACATCATAAACGGTGGATGAGCATATCCGCTGCGCCGGATTCAATTAACTCAAAATCATTTGCCATAAAACGAAAGCCAGAGCGAACTCGATCTTGGAGTGAGCACATCACTCGCAAACCTCATTTCTTCTTTGCTGCTTCTGTCGACACTGGCGCGCGGATGCATCCTCATCCTCGATCCCAAGATAGTTTGCTCCCCAGTTACAGAGCGCTTCAAGGACTGGAATCAATGTCTTTCCGAAATCCGTGATTCTGTATTCCACCCGGGGTGGAACTTCTGGATAGATCGTTCGCTTGATAACCCCATCCTCTTCCAGCTCGCGAAGCTGCTTTGTCAGCATCTTGGTATTGACCCCCGGTATCGCTTTTTGCAGCTCATTAAAGCGCAACACTGCATCTCCGAGGGCCCAAAGGATAAGGGGTTTCCACTTGCCGCCGATCACATCCAGTGCCGCCTCCACCGGGCAGTGAAAGGTCTTCCCGTTCTTGGTATAGGTCATAGTTACTCCTATGATATTATGTTACTATTTTGACTGTATTTCCTATATATACAGTTAACGCAAATTTTTCGCTAACAGTTCAGATTGCAGGAGAGAACTATGGACAAAATGCAGATCGGACAGAACTTTTTCATTCCGATGCCTGTGGTTCTTGTAGGGACGCAGGTTTCAGGAATCGCCAATTTCATGGCTGTTGGCTGGTGCACGCGGGCAAATGCAACTCCGCCTATGCTCGTCTGCGGGATTGCGAATCACCACTATACACCGAAAGGCATAGCAGAGACAAAGACCTTCTCAGTGAACATCCCATCATCGGAGCTTCTGGATAAGACCGATTACTGCGGGCTTGTGTCTGGAGAAAAGGTCGACAAATCGGAGACCTTCGAGATCTTCTACGGCTCGCTGAAGACCGCCCCGATGATCCGGGAATGCCCGGTCTCGCTTGAGTGCCGGCTCGTCCAGATCGTGCCCCTCCCAACCAACAGCCTCTACATCGGCGAGATAGTCGGTGCATATGCAGATGGCAGGGTAATCAAAGACGGAAAGCCTGATTTCCCGGGGATCGACCCGCTCTTCCTGACCATGCCCGACAACCGCTACTGGACGCTTGGGAAGCATGCCGGTGACGCGTGGAGCGCCGGAAAGAAGCTGATACGGCGATGACATCATAGCAAGAGCGATTTACATGACAACCATACTGGTCGACCAAGATCTCTGCACTCGTTGCGGGATCTGCTCCACGGTCTGCATAATGGGTATCATTGAGCCTGCCGATGAGAACTCACTGCCGAAAACGAATGACACCAAAGCTGGCATTTGCATCCAATGCAGGCATTGTGAAGCCCACTGCCCGTCGCAGGCGCTAATCCTGGAAGATCGCCCGGACGAAAAGATGCGCCTGCCAGCGGGAGCGGGGGATATTGCACCTGATAATATGGGATACTACCTGAGGAAGCGGCGCTCTGTCCGGCACTATACGAAGGATCCGGTGCCAAAGAAAAAGATCCTCGAACTCCTCGATATCGCCCGGTATGCCGCATCCGCGGGAAACAGACAGCCAGTGGAATGGATCGTTGTCCACGATCAGGAGAGGGTGAAGAAGATCGCTGCCATGACCATCGAATGGATGAGAACGCTCGCCGGCTCAAACCATCCCATGAGCGGCTACGTCCCGGCGCTCATTAGGGGATGGGAGAGCGGCAGCGATGTTATCTGTCGGGGCGCCCCGCACCTGCTCGTAGCCACCATACCGGAAGAATATCCAGTGGCCCAGACCGATGCCATCATTGCGCTCACCCACTTCGATCTCGCGGCGCCGGCACACGGGATTGGTACCTGCTGGGCCGGCTTTGTTGCGATGGCGGCATCATCGTACAAGCCGCTGCAAAAAGACCTAAGTATCCCCGCCGGGCGGAGAAGCGCCTATGCGATGATATTCGGCCACCCGCAGCACGAGATCTACGGGATTCCGCGCCGCAAGCCACTCGTGGTTGCGTGGCTGTAGGGCTGGCATGATGGATTTGCCTGAAAGGGAGGAACAATGAAAGACTACGCAGAGATTGGAAGGAGAAAACTGCTCCAGATCGATGGAAGCCGGAATCCAGGTCGAAGAGACCATCAACAGGATCTGCCCCGACCTTGCCCGGTACCTCATCGAATACTCGTTCGGCGAGATTTATGCTCGTGACGGACTCGACAACAGGACCCGAGAACTCGCGGTGGTTGCCGCCCTGACAGCCATGGGCACTGCAGCGCCTCAGCTGAAGGTCCACACCCATGCCGCACTTCATGTCGGCTGCACACCGGAGGAGATCCGCGAGGTCATCATTCAGATGTGCGGGTACGCTGGGTTCCCGGCAACACTGAACGCCATGAAGACGCTTGTCGAGGTCCTGCAGGAGACCGGCCAAGCGCTCCCGACGGATTCCCTTCACGCCGGATCCGAAGGGAGGTATGAAAGAGGGAAGAATCTGCTTGCCATGATTGCGCCTGAACAGGAACGCATCCTTAAGGAGACATACGACCCGATCAACCCGGACATCGCAAAATACGTCATTGCATTCGGGTATGGCGATATCTATGCACGGGGTCTCCTCTCCCTGCGGGACCGACAGGTCGCGACCATTGCAGCGCTTGCGGCAAAAGGGACGGCCCCATCGCAGCTCCGGTTTCATATTGGCGGCGGGTTCAGGGCAGGCCTCTCCGAGGCGGAGATCGTCGAGATAATGCTGCTCATCTCAATCTATGCCGGCTTTCCAGCCGCCTTGAACGGCATCCTCGCCACCCATGAGGTCGCCGCCTCAATGAAGGAAAATGAATGAAGATTAGCGAGGAGCCGTAAAATCCTCTGCAACGGGAAGCCCGAAACAGCGCGAAACGGCAACAGAGTTTAGGGAATTGGATCCGGGCAACATTGGGGGAGGATTTCTCCAGCAGGATTCTTCCCCGGAAATTTGACTTGTGGACAATCTATTTATATATGAATGCTGAAACGGATTTTTGATCGCATGATCAAAAAATTGAGCATACAGTCAAAAAGGCATGGGCGCTTGAACGAGAGCGTTTGGGCCGATCCCAAAGGGAGAAGAGATGACAAACGATAAAGAAGCAGACGAAAGGCAATCGTTCATTGCTGAGGCGAGGCGAGAGCAGATAATCGAGGCCACGATTGCCACTCTCGATGAGATCGGCTATGTAAACGCCAGCCTTGCGCAAATAGCCAAGAGAGCTGGAATCAGCACGCCCCTGATCTCATACCATTTCAGCGATAAAAACGACCTGATAAACCAGACTTTGACGACACTGCTCTCTGAGGCTAACGCGTATGTAACAGAGCGATTGAAAGAAGGAAGTACAGCGCGGGAGAAGCTGCGCATATTCATCGAGGCAAGGCTTGCATACCAGGGAACGCATTCCAAACATAACGTCGCCCTGATCGAGATCGTTTTCAATGCCAGGACGCTCGACAACGTTCCCTATTATAAGCTGTCCGATGATGGGGAGGACCCGGTTGTATATGCGCTTGAACAGCTCCTTACCGAAGGCCAGGCCAGCGGCGAGTTCCGCGAGTTCGATATCCATGCCATGGCCAGCGCTATCCAGGGGGCCATTGGCGAGTATCTGGCAGATCAGTACCTCATCGCCATAGTCGGCCTGGAGACCTACTGTGCCGAGATCTTCGAGATATTTGATCGGGCAACCAAAGCGGATCAGAGGTAAGACTATGGATCGTACGATATCTCAAACAGTTGGATTGAGAAAGCCTCAAAGGGGATTGGGCTTCTGGAATAGCATCGCACCTGTGCTCGGGCTATTCTTCTTGGCGCCTCTGACCGCGGAGTATCTCATCGGCTATTCGTCTGAGACCTTCACCGAGATGCTGGTGGGTTTATTGCTCTTAGCGCCGACTTATGGTGGCGCAGCCATCATCATCCGAGAGAGCGCTCGCCGCACAGGCCGTGGCTGGCCGACGATAATTCTGCTCTCACTTGCTTTCGGAATCTTCATGGCGGGCTTGATCGACCACAGCCTGTTCGATCCATCCTTTCAGATCACAGAATTATGGCATGACATGCCAAATCCCACATATATCCCGGCACTAGGCATCAGCTATCTGGATGCACTGTATTTCGTTTTGGGGCATGTGATCTGGAGCATAAGCGCGCCCATCGCAATAATTGAGACCTTTGTTCCCAGGAGCAGGACGGTGCCGTGGTTGGGCAACCTCGGGTTAGCTATTATATCGCTCCTGTATATCCTGGCGTCCTCAATCCTCTGCTGGGGGATAGCTATAGATGACCAGTTTTTCCCATCTGCTCTTCAGATGGCTGGAACGGCCATCGTCGTTATGGCCTTGATCGCCCTGGCGTTTTCCGTCAGATTAGAAGAGCGGCCCTTTGCCGCCATACGGCTGCCCAAACCATGGGTGGTTGGAACTGCTGCCTTTATGCTCTTGAGCCTGCCGAACATCATAGAAACAGGATGCGAAATGCTTGGCATCCCTTCGATGTTCATGATCGACTGGCCAGGCTTCATAATTAACATCCTCACAGTAGGCCTGCTGGCTGCCCTGACATGGCGATGGTCGCAGAGCAGAGATTGGAGCGCCTCCCATACACTCTCTTTGGCTGGGGGAGCTCTCCTGACCAGAGCATGGATTGCCTTCCTCTTAGTGCCATTTGATGAGGCGATGTTTTATGACGAGCTGGTTCAGAGAACAGTCTTCTTACTTGGCGTGGTTATGCTGCTTCTATTGGCGGCATGGAAGATAAGAGCAGAAAAAAAGAGATATGAAGCTTGGGTATAGCAGAAAATTCAAAACGTCTTGGGGGAAAAGCAAATGAGCGAATCCTTTCACTTGAAGCGCATCTTGCTGGATGCATTTGCAGTAGTCGCGATCCTTGTTGCAGGCTGTTTTATCTGCTATAATGCAACGCTTTACACAGCCGGAGCGGCACAGGAGGGATACCTTGCCCTGACCAATGCGACTGTGCTGGAAGGAGAAGACTTAGAACCGATCAATAGGGCTGAGGTCCTCATTAAAGATGGCACGATAATTGAGGTCGGAGAAGAGGGCAAAATCGACATCCCACCTGGAGCAAAAGTTCTCGACCTGACCAGCTACACCCTGATGCCGGGCCTTATCGATATGCATGTGCATCTGGGACCGCAGACTTATAAAGCCAATGAAGAGCCGGGCATCCTGGAGATGCCAAAGCTGGTCTTCGACTGGGTGCGCTTCTACCCCGATACGCGGCGTGCATTTCTGGAGAACGGCGTCACCACCGTCCGGGACCTGGGGAACGAGCATGGCTGGATCATGGAGCTTCGCCGGCATCTTCGAGACGGTTCCCTGGAAGGGCCGCGCCTGTTTGCTGCCGGCCCCATATTCACGACGCCGGGCGGCCATCCAGTGGCTACCTTTGGAGTTGATCCGGCATCTGACTCAGTGCGACTTCCAAGCACCACGGAAGAAGCCCGCAGAGCAGTGAAGGAGCTCGCCAGCGGCGAAGATCGAGCAGACCTCATCAAGGTGGTTCAGGAGCGAGGCGGGCCTGGGCGCGACCTTGAACCAATAGCCCCCGAAGTCCTTGATGCTATTGTGACTGAGGCGCACGAGCAAGGCCTTGCCGTCACCGCCCATTGGGGCACCCTCGAAGACCTGGAGGACGTTCTCGCCGCCGGGGTTGACGGATTGGAGCATGTCGAAGCGAGGGCTGTTCTTGATGGCTGGCCAGAGGATGTCCTGGACAGACTGGTGGAACAAAACGTGCCAATTACGCCGACGCTGTCAGTCACAGACGCGGTACTTCCTCCACAGATCTCTTCGCAGCTCAGACTGCGAGTGGGAGAGCTTTATGCTGCAGGAGGTTGGATCGTTGTGGGAAGCGACGCGCCCATAAACGGCGTTCCCTTCGGCGCCGGCGTTCACCGCGAGCTGGAGCTGCTGGTGGATTGTGGACTCACCCCACAGGAGGCCCTGAGAGCTGCGACCATTGAGGCCGCCCGGGCACTGAGAACGGATAGCATCGGAGCTATTGAACCCGGGCGCGCTGCAGACCTGCTGGTAGTGGATGGCGACCCGCTCCAGGACATTAAGGATGCTCAAAATGTGGTCATGCTTTTCCGGGACGGGCGAAGGGTGGTTGACTGCCAAAGCAGAGGGCAGTGAATATCTCTCCAAGAAAGCTCGATTGCGTATGGTCCTTTTAGGGTGTCCTCTACCGTTTTTTTCATCGTTAGGCTGGGGCAATCGTTCCAAATCAGAAAAGGTTCCTCGCTATTTTGAATGGGTGAACCTGAATCGCTAATTCTCTGTATCTTTTTGCCTCTGTGGTGAAACGCTATGCTCTGACCCAACCAAAGAGAAACAGAGGAACAGAGGCCATATTCTCTTCTTGACTTCCCCCACATATTTCAGCGAAGAGCCTCAGAAAAGATATCATCGATATCTGCAAAGGTAATCTCCATTGGATGCAAATGATTTTGAATTAGAGATAAAAATAGTATCAGAAGAACTCAAAGCCGATACCAATCCGATACCGGCTCAATTCTTGCACTCTTCGCTTGACCTAGTACCTTCTGCGGATCATGTAGTCGGCCAGCTCCAGCAACGTCTCTTTGGCCGGTGATGGAGGCAGAACATCCAAAGCCCTCTTGCCCTGTACTACCATCTCCTCTGCTCTGGACCTGGCATACTCAATCGAGCCGCTCCCTTCCAGAATGGAGATCGACCGGAAGATCTCCTCTGCCGATGCATCCTTCTTGCTGAAGACCGGCACCACTATGTCATTGGCAAAGGCATGGATCATGATCAATGTCTTCTTCCCCTCGATCAGATCCCCGCCCTGCTTCTTTCCCGAGACCTCCTCCGGGGTCAAAAGATCGATGACATCATCCTGGAGCTGAAATCCCATGCCCGTCAGCCGGCCAAACTCATCCAGCGCCCTGACCACCTCGAGCGGTGCCCCGGCCAGGAGCGCCCCCATCCCAGCAGAAGCGCCATAGAGAACACCGGTCTTCTTCTCGATCATCTCCATGTACTCGTTCTCAGTCACCCGGTCTTTGGATTCGAACTCCATGTCCAGCCACTGGCCCTCGCAAATCGCTGTACAGGTTCGGGAGAGCATATTCATCGCCCCTAAGATCCGCTCCGGGCTGGCAGCAGTCATCCCCAAAACCTGAAAGGCCTTGGAGTAAAGGGTATCGCCAGCCAGAATAGCTCCCGACTGCCCCCAGATCTTATGCACCGCAGGCCTCCCCCGACGCACATCGGCATTGTCCATGATGTCATCATGAATGAGAGTGAAGTTATGGACCAATTCGATGGATACCGCCGCCGGAGCCAGGGCGAGAGCCTCTCCACCCGCAGCCTCAGCCGCAAGTAGCAGCATCGACGGCCTCAACCTCTTCCCGCCGGAGTCCACCAGGTGCCGGCTCGCCTCATACAGGCCGCGCGGATGCATCACTGGGAGCAGCTTTTCGATGGTTGCCGTTACCAGAGCCGCACGCCTCTCCAGCTCTTCCTCCATCATCCTTCTCACAACCTCCCTATCCCTTGATTCTATTTAAATTAAGCTTCAATCGATGAGAAGCTCCTGGCCGTTCCTCACCAGATGGATATTCGATCCCAGAGAGTAGCCAGTCTCCTCAGCCATCATCAGATAGCTGCCATGACTGGCCAGCGTCCCATGGCTCGGTATGACATGCTCCGGATTGATCATCCGCAACAGCTCCCAGTGATCCTCCCGACAGGCATGCCCGGAGACATGCACATTATCGTAGATCCTGCCTCCTCTCATCTTTAGCTTGGTCACCACAGTATGGCGGTTGGACTCGTTCAGAGGCTGGGGAATGATTCCTGCGGAGAAGATCACTCGATCTCCGGAATCCACCAGAAAGTCGGTCTCTCCATTGGCCACCCGGCTCAATATCGCCCCCGGCTCACCCTGATGGCCGGTCATGATGGGCAGATACTTGTCCTTGCCTTCGCTCATGATCCTCTTCAGGGCCTTGTCCACCGACTTTCTCCTTCCAAAGACTGAGACTTCCCCCTGCTGGGCATAACCGGTCCGCACTGCCGTACCCCAGTACTTCTCCATGGACCGGCCTAAGAGCACCGGCTTTCTCCCCATCTTATGAGCTGCTTCGATTATCGCTCTGATCCGGGCGATATGGGAGGAGAAGGTGGTGACCATGACCCCAGACCTGGATTCCTCTGTGCCGATAAGAACGTCCATCACCAGGTCCTTGGCTATCTGCTCGGACGGCGTCTTTCCGGAGATGGCGGCATTGGTGGTCTCGGTGATGAGAGCCAGCACCCCCTCCTTTCCCAAGGCCCTCAGCCGGGCAAAGTCTGGCGGCTCACCCAATGTCGGCGATCGATCGATCTTGAAGTCATTGGCATAGAGAATAATCCCTTTGGGAGTGTGAATGGCGGCAAACACGCAGTCCACAATGCTGTGCTGTACCCGCACGAACTCCAGATCGATATCCGGCGTAACCTGAAAACGCTCTCCAGCGTTCATGGTCTTCAGGGGATTGTTCACCCCGAAGATCTTCTCCGACTTGATCTCCTGATTTATCAGGTCTGCCGTAAACGGAGAGGCAATTATCGGAGCATGGTACTTATGAGCCAGCTTGGATATGGCTCCGATATGATCGAGGTGACCATGAGTGCAGGCGATAGCCCTGACCTTTCCATCAACGTTCTCCATTATGCTGTCATCGGGAATGGCGCCTATGTTGATCAGGTCTGCGGCATGCAGGGACTCTACATCGGTATCCTCATGAATCTGCACCCGATCCAGCCTGATCCCCATATCCATTACTACAATATCTTTTCCTATCCTTATCGCAGTCATGTTGCGGCCGATCTCATTATAGCCGCCGACGGCGATTATCGCAATATCTTTCATTTTGTCAACTCTCTATAAGCAGAAAACTCATTCAAATCATAACCCCGGGCCCCAAGCCATTCTCTGGTCCTTCCTAGAACCACAAGAGGGACTCCTTTCAGCTCCCCAGCCCTTCTGCAACCGGTGAGGAACATACAGATCCTCAGAGCGCGCAGATACGGGCTCATGGCTCTGACCACGGCTTTTGCATCTTTTGTTGCCGGTTTAAGCATGGGAAGGGCAGTCCCGGCAAGGCTCGCCCCCAGTGAGAGGCTCTTTGCAACATCCAGGCCGCTCCGGATCCCTCCCGAGGAGATGACGTCCAGGCCGATAGATCGGCACTCGACGATGCTCACAGGAGTAGGAATTCCCCAGCTCCAAAACAGCCTTCCCATCTCCTCCAGGTCACAATCGCCGATCTCAGCTGCCCGGTAGGTCTCAACTCCGGCCCAGGAGAGGCCCCCCTGCCCGGATACGTCTATCATCTTGACTCCCACATCTGCCAGGCTGGCAGCCGTCTCCCTGGATATGCCCGCCCCCGTCTCCTTGACGATTATGGGCACCGATCCATTTGCTGCCTCTCCTAACACTTTGACCACCCCGGAGGCATCTCGATCCCCCTCCGGCTGAATGCTCTCCTGGAGGAAGTTCAGATGAACGGCGATAGCATCGGCATCTATCATCTCTGCCAGCTGATCCAAAATCCCGGGTCCGGACCGCTTCAGCTGCACCGCGCCGATGTTTCCGATGATCGGAATATCGGGAGCGGCATCCCGCACCGCGGAGAAGGTATCCTTCAGGCTCTCTTCCTCAAGAGCTGCCCTCTGCGAGCCCACTCCCATGGCTATGCCAAGCTCGGATGCAGCCAGAGCTAGATTTACGTTGATCTCCTTGACGCTGGGATGGCCTCCGGTCATAGCGCTGATCATGAGTGGTGCTGATAGCTTTCTTCCCAAAAACCGGCAGGAAGTATCGATATCTGCCTCGTCGATTTCCGGCAGAGCCTTATGGACAAGCACCAGATCATCAAAGGACCTAGCCACCACTCCCTCAGACTCCACAGGATTGTCCAGACAGATTCTGATATGATCGAGCTTTCGACTGGAGGTGGTCAATCCGGCCTCCAGACCTTGGTCCCTATGGCCTCGCCCCGCAGAGCCCGCACGATGTTCCCCTCTTTGGAGGCATTGAATATCATTGAGCTCATGCCCATATCTGCCAGGTCCAGTAATTCATCCAGCTTTCCCTTCATCCCGCCGGTGACGTCAATACCTGCGCTTCCTCCGATGGCTCCCTCAATTAACGGAAGATCCGATCTCTTGACCTCTGCCATGGGACGGCCAGAGAACAGTACCCCATCCACATTGCAGCCCACGGCCACAATCTCTGCCTTGAGAGCTCTGGCCAGATGGCTTACCAACTGGTCCCCGGATACTATCCCTGCCCTCTGAGTCAAGTCCATGGCCACATCACCATGCAATATGGGCATAATGCCATCCTCCAGCATCTTTTTTATCGGCTCAGTGGCAAAGCTCTCTATTCTTCCTCCGGACAGGATCAAGCAGGATAAGGGGTGGACGGGCAGGGCCCCGACCCCTGCTTTGGCCAGGGCCTCGAGCACCAGACGGTTCAGTCTGACCACCGACTCATGGGTCACCCTCAAGCCCTCCGGACTGAACCTCTGTGGCAGGCCATATTGTCTGGCAGGAATATGTCCAAATGACCCTGCTCCGTGCACCAGCACCAGATCGTGGGGCCTGGAGGCGACCTCTCTGGCCACCCGCTCAATCTCCATGGGCAGGGCGCCTCTCTCACAGCTCTTATCGGTCAGAATGCTTCCTCCGATCTTCAAGACCCGAACCATTGCTCGCCCTCCCGACTCACGCAACCTCCAGCCGGACGCCCTCACAGCCCATCATAGCTGCAAATGCCATTCCTCTGGCCTGCCTCAAGGCCACCAATAATGCATCCTTTCCGGCCATCCCGGGAAGGGCGATCATGCATCCTCCTCCTCCCGCTCCCGTCAGCTTGGCCCCTAAGGCTCCTCCGGTATTCCTCGCCGCATAGACTAGCTCGGACAGCTCTCTGGAGCCCACCCCCAGGGCCTCCAAGAGGCCATGGTTGATGTCCATCAGCTCGCCCAGATCTTTCAGTCTCTGCTCTCGGATCAGAGGAGCAGCCCTCTCGGATATGGCTCCTATGGCCTGGAATATGGGACCCACCAGGTCTGGATAGCGCTCTTTTAAGAGCTGGACCTTCTCCACCAGGGAAAAGGTATCATGAGGCAGTCTGGTGTATCCCACCACCATCTCTAAAGGTGGAAGATCGAGACGCTGGTTGTCATCTGCAATCCTCTGGTAGCCGCCATATGTGGCCAGAGCAGTATCCATGGGGCTGCCTCTCCCCTTTTGAACCTCCTTCTCTATGCGGTAGGAGAGAGCTGCAATCTCTTTTTGTGATAATTCCAGGCCCAGGTGACCGTTTAGAGCAGCTACCGTGGCAACCACTATGGACGCCGATGATCCGAGACCCGCTGCCGGCGGGATGTCCGACTCGATCATGACCCTAACATCCCTTGCACCAAGCTCCTTTAAAACAGCTGATACATATCTGGTAGCATAGGCCGCACTGGCTGACCTGATCTCCCCGGTAGAGAGATCCAGAGAAAAACCTCGTAGTGAAAGGTCGTCAGTCTCTATCAAAATCCTTCCCGGCAGGCTCTGCACAATAGCCCTAGCTCGCAGATCTATGGCTCCTCCCAATGCGGCAGTGCCGGAGACAACGGCATGCTCTCCGAAGAGGATGATTTTGCCGGGAGCCGATGCCATCGTCATGAGAAGCCCTCTTCAGGTGAAGACAATCGCTCCGTATCCTACTACCTGGCTATAGTCGCCGCTCACGTCCCCACTTGTGCCGTAGCAGAGCAGCTTGCCGCTGCTGGCCCCCAAGAGGCGAGAGGCGGCAATGGTTGCCGCAATCGGTCCGATGCCACATGAGGATGCATTAAAGCGGTAGACCCGGGAGTAGATCTGGGGGATATCCATATTCAGGATGGCCTCAATGACCTGTGAATCCACCTTTCTTGCCACTTCCCTTGGCTCATAATGGGTAAAATCGCTGCTAGCAATCACGGTGCACTTTCGCCCAAGCTTCAAGGCCGCCCGGGCGATCTCCTCGCCCACCTCTACTGCCGTCTCCTCATCCTGCATTCCCATGGAGATGGCGAGGATCTTGAAATCCTCAAACCGTTTCTGAAGAAATGGAATCTGCACCTCAATTGAGTGCTCATGCTGGTGAGCGGCCTCATCATGGTCGATGATGCTCCCGGTCAGAAGATCGGCCAGCTCGAGGTCTGGCGTGACCACCCCCAGAGCAGTTCTCCATGAATCGCGAGATAGTGCTACCGGAGATCCTAAGCCATGATGGTTAGGCCCCAGGATCACATAGGTCTCTCTCTTTGGCAAGCGGGAGTAGACCATTGCGGCAATCCGGCCAGAATAGACATATCCGGCATGGGGGACCACGCCGCCCACTATTGGCATCTCCTCTACAGGAGGCATAAATTCATCCAGCTGGCGCCTAAGCTCCGCTGAGCTACCTGGGTAGAACTGGCCGGCAACAGCTGGAGGCCTCACGGACTCAGAACTCCATCTCGAAGTCCGAGATAGTGTACTTGAACCGGTCCTCTTGTCCACTCTCACGCAGCACCTGGCGAGCAAGGAGCCAGTAGATCAGAGTGAGAGCCTTTCTGCCCTTGTTGTTGGTGGGTATAACCAGGTCGACATTTGAGGTCATATTGTTGGTATCGCACAGGGCGATCACTGGTATCCCCACATCAACCGCCTCATTTACCGCCTGAGCGTCCCCGCTGGGATCAGTGGCAATGATCACATCCGGCTCTATGAATCCCCGAAAGGCCGGATTGGTCAGGGTATTGGGCACGAAGCGTCCCACATTTGCCGTTGCTCCTGTAGCCTTGGCGAACATCAGGGCAGGCCTCTGGCCGTACTGCCTGGCGGATACAATCAGAATATTTGTCGGATCGTATTTGGACAGGAACTTGGCGGCCAGGCGGATGCGCTTATCTGTGGATTGAACATCCAGGACATAGAGCCCGTCTGACCTTACCCGGTAAATGTAAGGCATCATATCATTTGTCTTCTGCTGAGTACCAATATGTACGCCCGCGGCGAGGTACTCATCTATCGGTATGAGAGTCTCATATTCTCCCGCTACCGTCATCACCTCATCTTCTTCCAACTAATTCACCTACCTTAATAGCGATTGCGTTTTACGGTGATGGGAATTACGCCCAGTCTCATCTCTTCAAGCGCTATTTCAAGAGGGTCGGTATGATTTGTATCGATCAATACTGGAGCGCCCATGAAAACCTGCAAAGCTCGTGCTCCTACGATGCGCGCACGTTCATATCTGGTATATTTCTCGCCCTTCAAATAGCCACCTCAAAAGGAAGAGTATGATGGGGTTGCTGAGATTCGAACTCAGGTCACAGCGTCCCGAACGCTGTAGGATGGACCAGGCTACCCTACAACCCCCTTCTACTGGTACCGCCTCAGGGTATCTACTATCTCCACATGGGAGAGCAGCATACGCCTGCAGCAATATTTGTCTATTCCCAGGTCATCCATGACTTTGCCGGGAGGCTCTGTCTTGATGCGCTCCCGGTATTCCTCCCATACATGGGATATCACTCTGCCGCAGGAAAAGCACCTGACTGGTATCAAGCAGTTTCACCTGTAGGACTTCTGGTATTTGGATCTGGCACCAGGGCCACCGAACTTCTTCCTCTCTTTCTGGCGGTGATCGCTGACGAGAAGATTTCGGTCGTATTCGGAATAGGCCTCTTTCAGTGCCGTATCGCCCGTCCACTCTACTATGCCCTTGGCAATTGCAGTGCGGACGGCGTCAGTCTGCCCCATGATCCCGCCGCCACTGACGACGACATCGATGTTCATTCCTTTTAATAGGTCTCCGGCGATCTCGACCGGTTCCTGAATCTTGAGTCTGGCAAGCCTGGGCTCGTGGATATCCAGAGGCACCTTGTTGATACGCACGATGCCCTTTCCTTCCTTCAGAGTGGCCCTTGCAGTTGCCGCCTTTTTCTTGCCAGAGGTATTAATAATCTTCATATTGAACCTCTCAGAAGTTTGCTCCGAGCCTCTTGCTCAAGGCGCCAAGCTCGATGTACTTGTTGTTGCTCTCAGTTCTCATCTTAGCAGCATCAGGCTGGGATAACTCCATTCCCTTGAACTCTCTGGGAATGCCCACATAGATCTTGAGCCTGGAGAATGCATCTCTTCCCCGCCTCATCTTGTAGGGAAGCATGCCCCGCACCGTCCTCTTCAGGATCATCTCCGGTCGTCGGGGGAAGTAGGGGCCTCTCTCTTTGCCGCCACGCGCCCTAGTCTGACCGTAATCCGTAAAGATGTGCTCCTTGTCCCCGGTGATGAGAGCTTTCTCGGCATTGACGATATTGACCTCTTCTCCTGCCAGGAGGCTCTTGGCGGTGACGCTTGCTAAGCGCCCCAGGACCAATCCAGTTGCATCTACTACTAACATCGCTCTCACCTCAAAATCTTAATGCCCGATCCCTTGGGGTGCTCTTGCATCAGGTTCTCTATCCGAATGCACCTGCCGCCAGCCTGCTGAATCTTGGACATGGCCTGGCTGCTGAAGTTGAGGGCGGCCACGGTCACATTGTGCTCCAGATTGCCTGAGGCCAGGACCTTTCCGGCCACGAGAACAGTATCATTTGACTGGGTGTGCCTGTTGATCTTGCTAAGGTTCACAGCAGCATAGTTGCGACTGGGCTTCTCCAATCTCCGGGCAATATCACGCCAGAGGGGAGCGCCCGTATCGCGGGTGGCTGCCTTCAATT
This sequence comes from Methanosaeta sp. UBA356, assembly GCF_002496465.1. Classification (NCBI taxonomy): domain Archaea; kingdom Methanobacteriati; phylum Methanobacteriota; class Methanomicrobia; order Methanotrichales; family Methanotrichaceae; genus Methanothrix; species Methanosaeta sp. UBA356. Next base: position 68,205 of record NZ_DAKC01000086.1, read on the forward strand.
CGCCGATAAGGCGGACTATCCTTGGGTTTGTCTTCTCAAACGTCATTTGAATCCTCCGCATGGCCGAAATAGGCCGACTCACGCGTCTTGTGCGCGTTCGAACCATGTGGTTCATGCGCCCAGGGCATAATAATCCCTGTGCGGAATATGTAGCTCGACAATCCACCAGTATTTAAGGGTTTGCTAGGGGGATATTTGGCTGCGGGGCCTATCAGCTGATGAAAGTAGCTGATAGTATTAGCTGATAATATTTGCTGATGATATTATTGCTTTTGATATTAATATTCCAGCATGCTCCGTCGAAGACTTATTATAAATTAAGGCTAAGTTGGTCTGGGCGAATTTAATGATCGAATTCATCGACATGACCCTCGCGTTCTGTGTAGCTTTAGGATTTGCCCTGGGGATCATCAGCGGCCTGACACCCGGCCTGCATCTGAACAACTTCGCCTCCATGCTCCTGGCCATCTCTCCCCAGCTCATCCTCCTCGGCTTGACTCCCTTTCAGATGGCCTCCATAATCCTCGCCGCCAGCATCTCCCAAACGTTCTTCGATGCTATCCCGGCGATATTCCTGGGAGCACCTGACTCAGAGACCGCCCTCTCCGTTCTTCCCGGCCAGAGATTGATGCTGGAGGGGCGGGGGATTGAGGCGGTTCGCCTCTCGGCCCTGGGAAGCGCGGGCTCGATCGCCTTCGCCCTTCTCCTGGTCTATCCCCTATCCTGGATCATCTCCAGCTACTACGACTACCTGGTCAAGTATGTGGGCGTTCTCCTCCTGGCCATCTCCCTGATGATGATCAAGTCCGAGAGGGGACCGTGGATCGAGGGCCAGGGCAGTCTGGTTCACTGGAAGTATAAATTGATCGCAGGGATGCTCTTCCTGACCAGCGGCGTTCTGGGCATATTCGCCTTTGAGCATGAGGATCTGCTATACTCCCCACTGGATCTCGAGCCACAGGTTCTCCTCCCCCTCCTATCAGGGATCTTCGGAGCCTCATCCCTGATCCTGAGCCTCACCACAAAGGTCCAGATTCCCAAGCAGACGGAGAGCAAAATCAAGATGCCGGGCCCAACCATTGCCAAGGCGGTACTGTCCGGCGGCCTGGGCGGATCGCTGGTGGCCTGGATTCCAGGAGTCTCGCCCTCAGTGGCCTCGATCGCCGCCCGCCTGGGGTCCCCCGGCACTGCAGAGGAATTTCTGGTTTCCATCGCCGGGGTGAACTCGGCCAATGCCCTATTCTCGCTCGTCGCCCTCTATGTGATAGACCGGCCCAGGAGCGGGGCTGCGGCAGCCATCCAGCAGCTCCTCACCCTGGACCAGAACATCATGGCTCAGATGATGATTATGGCAGTAATTGTGGTCCTGGCATCATATCTGGCTACCATCGCCGCTGCCCAGCTGGCTGCCAGGAGCATATCCAGCCTGAACTACCCCAGGCTCTGCATCATTGTGCTGGTCTTCCTGCTGGCAATGACCTATGCCTTCACCGGCATCTTCGGCCTGTTCGTCTTCTTCCTCTCCACCATCGTGGGGCTGATCGCCCCGGTGGCAGGCATCCACCGGATCCATGCCATGGGAGTATTGATGCTGCCCCTGATCGTGATGTATATTTGACGGAAATATAATTTGGATGCTTCATATTGCGGCGTCCTCTCCGAAAAATTTTCCAGATAGAGAGTACTTGGAAGGGAAGGTCCGGAAATTCATCGGCAAAATCAGCATAGGGTTTGACTACTGGTTCACGTTCATTCTCAATCCTGACGTGGAGCCGATAAATAATAGGGCAGAGAGGATTGGGGTGTCTCCAAATGCTAACCGCAAGACTAGCCAGCTAAACATATACGATATTTTAAATACTATCGAATCCTATTAGTAATAATATTAGGCAAGTTAGGGGCTATTTAAGAACCTTAAGATGCCGCCTGAACCTTCATCTCAAAGGCTCTCCATGCGAATCGCCTGTTAGATTGGTGTTGAAAACAATAAATCGAGGATATATGGTGCTTTGTAAGAATTGCAAAGAGAGGGCAAAGCCGAATATACATTGCAGATGGAGCGATTTTATTCGGGGTCTGGGCATCATATATTTGATTTATATCTTCACAAAGATTCCCCAATGTCCGAACTGCAATTTTCCTATGCCCAGGAGAACTATAATTTTTGCCTTCCATTTGCCACGATACTTTGGAGAATTGGCAGAGAGTGTATCACAACGGACCTATCTGAAAGATATTATAGAATCCGACTCTCCGAGGTCTTATCTAAAGCGCAAATTCGATCTATCTCAATACATTGCGAGTATGAAAAAATACCAAATCCCGTCTCAAAATCTTTGGTCTGGGGTCGATAGGGACGACACAAACGGGGAATAAATCCTTAATGCTCGAAAAAGTCCTGGAAATGAGAATTCCAGGTGGAATTCGATGATTTTAGGGCTTGCTTTTTCACGATTTGTGTTATGTTATCATATAGAAGATCTTGCGGATAACCTTCAAAATACCCAAACGCATTTATGTGACATTGGATGAGGGAATAAACGTCTATTCGCAGAGGAAATTCGGCATATCTCATTCGCGAATAACCAAGAACCATGGTGAAACAGTAGAGTTTCCTTTTGTCTCCACCGATATCGATATAACCGCATTCGGCCCAATCAACCTGAGCTTGAATTCCTGGTTTGGTCTCGTATCGTATATCGCTGGAACTCCGATCTTAGGTCGGACTTCATGCACGAAATCCTTAACAATTGTATATTTTCCTGTAATCCTCTATCCTGGATTTCACGATAAATGCGGCTAGCAGAAAGAGGGCACTCTTTGAGTTTATCGATTATGTATTCCCTGAGGTCATCCAGTTTGGTTGGCTTCCGGGATCTCTTCTGGGTCAAAGGAGGGACCTGCGAATTCAGATACTTCCGCACCGTAACCCGGCTGTGTCCAGTCTGTCTGACGATCTCGCTGATGCTCAAATCTTTGTCGAATGACTGCTTATCGAGAGGGAGATGATCAGGGTGATGATCTTGCCTTATGGCGAGAAAATCATCACCAAGACATTGTTTGAGAGCTGATCACTCACTCTCTTTCTGTCCGGGCGCCTCTTTCCTCTTCCTCCGGGTCGGCCTTTTAGCCTTCCCGACCTGCACCTTCCCGCCCTCCTTTTTTTCGGCTTTCGCCTTTTCCTCCGTTTTCTCCTCTGGAGAGGCCCTTCTTCGATCCCGTATCATCCCCTTGCGGACCATCCTCTCCTTGATCATCATCCGCACCTCATCGCCGCCCACGCTGAAGACCTCGGATATCAATTCCTTCGCCACCTCCAGCTCCCTGCCGATGAGGGGATCGGACGCACTCGACCTTCCCGCCAGGCGACAGAGATGGTCTAAGGGCTTGTCAACCAGCTGGGAGGAGTATCGGTCCTGCTCTTCTTTGTAGATCTTGAGCATGCCATAGACGTAGGGATATAGGGGTGTGGCCGGACTGAGCCGGTAAAAGGTGTTGGTCTTCTTCTTAGCCTCGGCACGGGGAGAGGGGAGGATTCTCTTCTCCATGACCACTACCCCCAACCTCTCCAGCTTGTCCAGCTTATTGATGAGGGTGGTCTGGTTCCAGAATGGTCCCCCGCCGGTGGGCCCCAGCTCCCGCCAGATCTGGTTCAGCTGCACAAACCCCCCCTTCCTCTTAAGATAGACGAGCAGCATTGCCAGAGGCATTTGATCGCGCTGCAGGGCGGTATAGCGGGCGAACTCATCCAACATGAGGACCTCTGGGACAAATAACCGTAAAGCCTTTTCGGTTTTTTTGCAGAAGCATTTTTATCCCCCTTGCATCCTCAGATCTCAGGGTTAGACAATGCAAGCGATCATTCTCGCCGCGGGAGAAGGAAGCAGGATGCGCCCACTGACCGCAGGGGTGCCAAAGGTCATGCTCCCAATAGCTGGCAGACCACTTCTCGAGCATATCGTTCTCCGGGCCAAAGAGGCAGGAATTGATAGGTTCGTTCTGGTGGTGGGTTACGGCGCCGACTCAGTCCGGGATCATTTCCAGGACGGCCGGAGCCTCGGGGTGAAGATAGAATATGCTCACCAGAATGAGCAGCTGGGAACTGCCCATGCGCTGATGGCGGCGGAGAGCCTGGCCGAGGACAGTTTCATGGTATTGAATGGGGACGTTCTTCCCGATATTGGCGCACTGAAGGAGCTGGCTGCCAAGGGTATGGCGGTCTCGGCGATCAAGGTCGATGACCCAGGCAGGTATGGCGTCTTTTTGGAGGAGGACGGCATCTTCCAGTCGGTGGTGGAGAAGAGCGAAGATCCTCCCTCAAACCTGGCCAATGCAGGCATCTATCTCTTCAAGAAATGGATCTTCGATGAGCTGCGGTTAATACCCAAATCCACTCGGGGCGAGTACGAGCTGACAGACGGCCTGAACCGGGCGGCAAACAAAGAGGCCATAGAGATCGTAGAGCTGAACAGCTGGCTGGAGATCGGCCGGCCCTGGGATATCCTGGAGGCTAATCTTGCGCTGCTCGCTCAGGTCGAGCCCCGGATCTTAGGAGAGGTGGAAGAGGGAGCGACCCTGAAAGGAAAGATCTCCATCGGCAGGGGAACAGTCGTCCGCTCTGGATCATATATAGAGGGACCGGTTATGATCGGCCAGGACTCGGAGATCGGGCCCAACTGCTATATCCGGCCTACATGCTGCATAGGGGACAACGTCCGAATAGGCAATGCCGTGGAGATCAAGAACAGCACCATTATGAATGGCACCAAGATCGGCCACCTCTCTTATGTGGGAGACAGCATCATCGGGGAGAGATGCAACTTCGGCGCAGGGACCATCTGCTCAAACCTGCGCCACGATAAGGGTAGCATTAAGTCATATCTCAAAGGGGAGAAGGTAGACAGCGGCAGGCGCAAGCTTGGTGTGATCATGGGCCATGGAGTCATGACCGGGATCAACACCTCAATCTACCCGGGAACGGTGATTGAGGCCGGCTACTGGGGCAAGCCTGCAGAGGTCATACGGGGCCATATATCTCCAGAAATGAAAGATAATGGGCTTTAGTGACAAGCCTTTTCAAGGGTGAAGATGAGCACAGGATATAGCGACCAGAACAGGATACAAGGAGATCTTGATGAGAGATTTTATTTCCATAGCCAAGCCCACGGTGGGGGAAGAAGAGATAGAGGCGGTGGGAGAGGTGCTGAGGAGCGGCATGCTCACTCAGGGCGAAAAGGTCAAGAATTTTGAAGAGGAGTTCAGCGAGTATTTGGGTGTAGAGCATTCTATTGCCGTCAGCAACGGCACTGTGGCCCTGGACCTGGCCCTTAAAGGATTGGGGCTCGAGCCGGGAGACGAGGTCATTTCACCGGCATTCACCTTTATTGCTACCGCCAATACCGTTCTCTACCAGGGCTCGGTGCCCGTCTTCGCTGATGTGGATCCCAGGACGTTCAATATCGATCCAGACGACCTCTCCGAGAAGATCACCCCTCGTACCCGAGCGGTGATCGGGGTTCACCTCTACGGCCAGCCCTTCGATGCCAAAGCCGTATGTCAGATCTGCGAGGATCGTAATATTGCCCTGGTGGAGGATTGCGCTCAGGCCCACGGTGCGATGATGGGGGGAAGGATGGCGGGCTCATTCGGAACCGGTTGTTTCTCCTTTTATCCTACAAAGAACATGACCACCGGCGAGGGAGGCATGATCACCACCAACGATGACGCCCTGGCCGATCGCATGCGGCTGCTCCGAAACCACGGCGACACCGGAAAGTACAACCACATATCAATAGGCTACAACTACCGGATGACGAACATTCAGGGTGCCATAGGCTCGGGCCAGCTCAAACGGCTGGAGGGATTCATCGCCAAGAGGATCGAGAATGCCGATACCTTGAATAAAACGATCAAGATCGATGGGCTGACAGTTCCCTTCCGGACGGCGGATGTACGCCATGTCTACAACCAGTATGTACTGCGGGTGGAAGATGACTTCCCCGTCTCCAGAGAGAAGCTGATGGAGTATCTCAATGCCAATGGCATCGCCACCGCAGTACATTATCCCAAAGCGGTCTATGAGCAGCCCATCTACCAAAAGCTGGGTTATGGACGGGATAGGTGCCCGGTATCAGAGGACGTATCCCGCCGGGTGATGAGCCTTCCTGTGCATCCCTCATTGAGCGCCTCTGATCTCCAGCATATCGCCCAGACCATAAATTGCTTCGAGGACTGAACATGGACGTTGGAGTTATCGGCGTCGGGGCCATGGGAAAGAATCATGTTCGTGTCTACTCAGAGCTGAAAGGGGTAGATACAGTCTACGTCTACGATCCCATATCGGAAAATGCTCAGCGTGCCAGTGACCTCGCCACCGTCTGCTCAAGCCCCGAGGAGCTGCTGGCACGGGCAGAGGCGGTAAGCGTATGCGTTCCCACTCGATACCACTTCGATACTGCCAGCAAGGTCATAAACGCAGGGGTAAACTGCCTGATCGAGAAGCCCATCACAATGACTGTCCAGGAGGCAGAGCGTCTCTTGGGGCTGATCGAGAAGACCGATCTTGTGGTGGGGGTGGGCCATATCGAGAGGTTCAATCCAATCGTGGAGGAGATCAAGAAGATCGCCGAGCGACCGGACTACGTCTCCATCAAGAGACATAATCCCACCTCCAACCGCATAACCGATGCCTCAGTGGTCGAGGACCTCATGATCCATGATATCGACATAGTCTTCAATGTCCTCTTCAAAGGGGAGGAGGACTACCAGATCTTCAGCGCCGGCAGCCGCAACGTCTGCGAGGCGATGGCGGTCTTCTCCGAATCCGTGGTCTCCATCTCCGCCAGCCGCCTGTCCTCCAAGAAGTTCCGCACCTTCTATGTGGAGGCAGAGGAGTTCACCACCGAGGGCGACTTCATGACCCAGGAGGTATACGTCTACCGAAAACCAGGAAAATACCGGGTAGAGGACGAGAGGTATATGCAGGAGAACATCATCGAGAAGGTTCTGGTTAACAAGGTAGAGCCCCTCAAGGTGGAACTGAAGACGTTCCTGGACTGCGTCCGGCAGAATAAGAGCTTCCCGGTCACTCCAGAAGAGGGCAAACGGAACCTGGAGATCTGCGAGAGGATCAAATCGGGATTGAATGCCAAGAAGGGATCAATATCGGAATGACAAAATCCCAGGGCAATTCTAAAGGCAATTCTCAGGATGAGTCCCAGGCCTATTATGCTCATCCCACAGCCATTGTGGAGAGCGAATCCATCGGCGAGGGAACGAAGATCTGGCACTTTGCCCATGTGCGCCCTAGCTCTAAGATCGGTAAGGGCTGCAACATCGGTAAGAGCGTCTACATAGATATCGGGGCAGAGGTAGGGGACAATGTGAAGATCCAGAACTTCGTCTCCGTCTACAAGGGAGTTAAGATCGAGGACGATGTCTTCGTGGGCCCATCAGCTACATTCACCAATGACCTCTATCCTCGCGCCTTTATCTGGGACGAAGAGCACGTCTCAGCTACCAGGATCTGCCGGGGGTCAAGCATTGGGGCCAATGCCACCATTGTATGCGGAATAACAATAGGCGAGTATGCCATGATCGGAGCGGGAAGCGTGGTGGCAGAGGACGTGCCATCCCATGCCCTGATCCTGGGCAATCCGGGCCGGCAGAGGGGTTGGGTCTGCCGCTGCGGCCGTCGTCTGAATACGATTTTGCATGATGACGGCAGCAAGACCGTGTATAGATGTTCATCCTGTGGAACGGATGTCGAGATAGTAAAGAGGGCATAACCAAGACATAAAAAAGGCATAGAAGGGGAGAAGGGCGGGAGAAGGAGAAGAACTATGGAATTGTCCGATATTAAAGCGAAGATAGCGGTAGTTGGCCTTGGCAATGCCGGCCTGCCGCTGGCTGCGGTCATTGCCGACAGAGGAATTGCTGTTTTGGGTGTTGACATAAATGATGAGCGCTGCCGGCTGATAAACCAGGGAACCAACCCCATCCTCGAAGAAGAGGGTTTGGAGGAGCTGATAATTCGGCACGGAGGGAAGAATCTCATTGCCACACCACGCTTCGAAGATGCGAGAGACTGCTCAAGCTTCATAGTGATTGTGCCCCTATTCGTAGACCAGAGCAATAACCCTGATTTTTCGATTATGGATAAGGCTCTGCTCTCTTTAGGCCGGATACTGAAAAAGGGGGATCTGGTGGTCCTGGAGACCACCTTCCCTCCCGGGACGACATCGGGCAGGGTCAAAAAGCTGCTGTGCGAGTGCAGCGGTCTTGGGGAAGGTGAGTTCTTCCTGGCCTACTCCCCGGAGAGGATAATGACCGGATATAGCATAAGCCGGCTGAGGGAGTTTCCCAAGGTGATAGGGGGCACGGACGAGGAGAGCGGCCTGGCAGCATATCAGCTCTACCGGCAGTTCATCTCCAACCTCCATCTGGTCTCATCGGCCAGTGTGGCGGAGATGATCAAGGTGATGGAGGGCTGCTACAGGGATGTGAACATCGCCCTGGCCAATGAGCTTTATAAGATCTGTCAGGATCTGGGAATCGACTTTTTCGAGGCGAGAGAGAAGGCTTGCCATCAGTTCTGCCATATCCACCTGCCTTCCACCGGAGTGGGAGGGCACTGCATCCCTGTTTACCCCTGGTTTTTGATCAAAGAGATGGAAAAGCGAGAGATGTTCGACAAATGCCGTCTTCTTCATACCTCCCGCATCCTCAATGATGAGATGATCCAGTACTGGGCGGAGAGGATATTGCTGGAATGCATGAAGATCAACAAACCGCTCTGTGAAATCAAGATCTGTATCAAGGGCATAACATTCCGTGCGGGGGTCAGAGAGTTCTATCACAGCAGAAACCTTGCACTGGCAAGGCTTCTTTATGATAAAGGGCTGGACGTCTATGTGGCCGATCCACTGCTGAACAATGATGAGGTGGCCGCCAGGGGCTTTGAAAGCATCAAGCCCGAAGAGGCCGACCTGGTATTCGATCCCTTCCAATTGAACTTCGAATCTGGGAAAGCACTCTAGGGACTTGATCGCATGAAGATAGCAACCATTGTCGGTGCCCGTCCTAACTTCATCAAACTGGCTCCAGTATCAAAGGAGATAAGAAAGCGAGACCATAAGGAGGTCATCGTCCATACCGGCCAGCACTATAACTATGAGATGGACAGGATATTCTTCGATCAGATGGGGATAGCTGCTCCAGACTATCACCTGGGCATAGGCTCGGGCAGCCATGGATTTCAGACCGGTGAGATGCTCAAGAAAACGGAAGAGGTCCTGCAAAAGGAGGTGCCGGATGCAGTCATAGTATTCGGAGACACCAACTCCACTCTAGCTGGTGGGCTGGCGGCGGCAAAGATGCATATCAAGTGTGCTCATATCGAGGCCGGACTGAGGTCGTTTGACAAGAGGATGCCCGAAGAGATCAACCGGGTGCTGGTGGACCATTGCTCTGATCTCCTCCTCTGTCCGACAAGGACTGCGATCGATAACCTGAAAAGAGAAGGGATTGTCCAGAACGTCCATCTGACGGGAGATGTGATGGTGGACGCGCAAAAGGATTGCGAGAGGATTGCCGAGAGCGAATCTCATATCCTTGAGGCTCTGGGGCTCAAGCCCTGGAGCTACTATCTGGCAACTGTTCACCGGGCATCCAACACCGATGATCCAGAAAACCTCCGGGCGATTGCTCTGGCCCTCCAGGATCTGGATGATGTGGTCTTTCCCTGCCATCCTCGAGCGGAGAAGTACCTGAAGAAGTTCGGCCTGTGGGATGATCTGGAAAAAAAGATCAGGATGATAAAGCCAGTGGGATACCTGGATATGCTTCTTTTAGAGAAGAACGCCAAAAAGATCGTCACCGACTCGGGTGGGGTGCAAAAGGAGGCATATCTCTTGGGCATTCCCTGCATAACCCTGAGGGACACGACGGAATGGATAGAGACGGTAAATGACGGCTGGAACGTCCTCGTCCGGCCGGGGGAGGATATCGCCTCTGCGATCAGGGATTTCCGGCCGAGGCATGAGCGCCAGGATGTATTCGGAAAGGGGAGGGCGAGCGCTATGATCGTGGATCTGATCGAGAAGCTGGTCGGGTCAGGTGGGTCTTGAAGATACTCCTTTTAGCCAATCAGCCGGAGAGGACCACCAGGCTCAGGATGTTCAGGGGCACCCTCCAGTCCCAGGGGCATGAGGTGATCGTTCCCAGCTTCGGCACTAGAAACTGGATCAGCATTGCCAGGCAGGCGAAGAGGATGGCATTGGACCATAAGCCGGATGTGGTTCATATCTTCAATGTCCCGGATGTGATCTATCACGGTTTTGCCGGGCTGCGGGGAAGGGGCTACAAAAGGCTGATCTACGACTATCGCTCCCCCTGGGGGGTTGAGTTCGCTCAGACCTTTCTAGCTCCAGGGAAGGCATTTGCCGAGCGCTTCGAAAGGGAGTTGGCAGAAGCTGCGGACGTCATCACCACCGTCAATGAGCCGCTTGAAAAGAAGGTGAAAGAGTATGCCCCTCAAAAGAAAGTCCACATCGTTCCCAACTATCCGCAGCGCTCTTTCTGCCAGAAGGTTGATGAGATCGACGGGGGGGAGTATGCTGTCCAGCCGGGAAAAGGGCCGATAATATTCATCGGCAGGGTATGCACCCAGGAGGGAATCGGAAAACTGCTGGAGCTTGCTCGAGCAATTCCGGAAAGGGAGTTTTGGATTGTGGGCGGCGGTCCTTTTGCCCGCTATTATCTGTGGAGAAAGCCGGCAAACGTCAGGAATCTGGGCTGGCAGCCGCATGAGAAGGTGGCGGCACTGCTTGGCAAAGCCAGCTTATGCCTGATTCCCCGGGAGGAGAATGCCCTCACCCCCTACTCCACGGACAAAAGCGTCTGGAAGCTCAATGAGTATCTGGCTTTGGGCAAGATAGTGGTGGCATCGGGGGTGACCATGATCGAGAAGAGAAAGAACCTGGTGATTGTGCCCTCCCGGGATCTGGAGAGAGCAGTGAGAGACAACCTGCTGCGAGAGCCTGAGCCGATGGACCGGGAGGATTATAGGTTCTGGGACTTGAACGATCGGGTCATCAAGGAGGTCTACGAGAGCCTGTGAGCGCTCACAGGCTCAAGTGCCTTTATGCACTCTAATATCCATTCTATTCTCAAATCCAAATTGCCCTGATCCCGATCTCACCCAAACTGGGGGTAGTTTACTCCACAGTCACGCACTTGGCCAGGTTTCTGGGCTTATCGATTGGCAGTCCCAGCTTATTGGCGGTATAATAGGCCAGGAGCTGCACTGCCACGGTGCATAGCACGGCGGAGTAGATGGGCCTGGTCTCGGGAAGCTCTATCACCTTGCTTGCCACCTTTTCTATGTCGGGGTCTCCCTCCGTGGCCAGGGCGATGACCTCAGCCCCTCTGGCTCTGACCTCTTTGATATTGGACTGAATCTTCTTGCCGCAGGTGGCCAGGGCCACCACCGGAGTCTTCTCGGTGATCAGTGCCAAGGGCCCGTGCTTGAGCTCCCCACCGGCATAACCCTCGGAGGGGATGTAGGCGATCTCCTTCATCTTCAAAGCGCCCTCGAGGGATATGGGATAGAGGTAGTCCCGGCCTATGAAAAAGTAGCAGCCTGCCCCCGCAAACATCTCGGCGATCTTCCTGATCTCCTCTCTTTTCTCCAGGACCCTCTGCACCAGGCCTGGCAGCTTGGTGAGCTCGATTAACATCTTTCTCGCCTGATCTGGGGTCAGATGGCCTCGAGCACGACCCAAGCGGATGGCAAGCAAGATGACGGCCACCATCTGAGAGGTGAAGGTCTTGGTGGCGGCAACGCCGATCTCCGGTCCGCAGCGGGTGAATATGGTCCCGTCCACAAGCTCTGTCACCGTCGAGCCTACGACATTGGTTATGGCCAGGCTCCGCCCGCCACAGGTCTTGGCCTTCTTCAAGGCAAGAAGGGTATCAGCGGTCTCACCGGACTGGGTGATGCCTACTAGCAGCGTTCTGGGTCGCAATTGCAGACTGAGGAACTCCGAGGCCACCTCCACATCCACCGGCAGGCCGGCAGCGCGAACGAAGAGGTTTCTGGCCAGCATACCGGCGTGGTATGAGGTGCCGCAGGCGATGATGGTCACCCTCTCCAGCGACATTATCTCTTCCTCGCTTATGCCCAAGGAAAGCCTCACATCCCCATCTATTTCTGATATCCTGCCGGCGATGGTCTCCCTGATGGCTCTGGGCTGCTCATGAATCTCCTTGAGCATGAAATGAGGATAGCCGCCCTTCTCAGCCGCATCCGCATCCCAGGTTATGCGCTCGACCTCCGACTCCAAAGGCGCGCCGCTGCAATCCAGAACCTCTATCCTGTCCGCATAGATACGGGCAATATTGCCGTCCTTCAGGCGGATGACGTCCTTGGTATAAGGAAGAAGAGCGGGTATATCGGATGCCACAAAAACGGAAGAGCTGCCTTTGCCTATCACTAGGGGACTCTCATATCTCGCGCAGACGATGTAAGGCGAGCTGGCGGCCATCACTGCAATGGCATAGGAGCCCTCCACCTTCTCCAGGGCTTTTAGGGTGGCTGCACATAGATCCCCCTTATAGTAAAAATGGATGAGATGAGCCAGCACCTCGCTATCCGTCTCGGACTGGAACTCATATCCCATCTCGGTGAGGAGGTCTCTCAGATCCAGGTAGTTCTCAATGATCCCATTATGTACTATTGCAATCTCCCCGGATGTGTGGGGATGGGCATTTATGTCGCTGGGCCGGCCATGAGTAGCCCAGCGGGTATGGCCTATTCCCATTCCCTCTCCCGGGCTTCCCATGCTCTTGTAGGTCTTCTCCAGGTCCACTATCCGCCCGGACGACTTCAGCACTTCGACTGAACCCTGAGATATAACGGCCACTCCTGCAGAGTCGTAACCTCTGTACTCCAGCCTCTTCAGGGTATCAAATAATATGGGTCCTGCCTTATCATCTCCGATATACGCCACAATGCCGCACATTAACAGATCACCCTGCTATCCCTATTGATCGTGCCGCGGATTGCCGCCCCAGAGCTTATGCTCGCCTTTGTGCCCACCACCGTACCCGGGCTTGCCAGGACCCTGGCTCCGACGGATACGTCGTCGGCAAGGATGGCGCCGAACTCCGCTCTCTGGAAGACCCCTTCAATCTCCACCACGCAAGAACCTGTCTCAACCACCACCTGATCGCGGAGAGTGCAGCTTGCTCCGATTACCGAGTCGGAGATTATGCATCCCGATCCGATCCTGGCGTCATTCATCAATATGCTGTTTCTGACCTCGGAGTGCGGGCCGATTCGGGCTGAGTCGCCGACAGAAGTGGAGGGGAGGATGACGGCATTGGGGCCAATATCGCAGTCCTCTCCTATGGAGACCGGACCGACCAGATAGGAGCCTGAACGAACAATGCTTCCCTCGCCCAAATGGACTGGACCCTTGATCATCGCTCCTTCCTCCACATCGCCCATGATCTTTGGCTCATCCATTCCTAAAGCCAGGCTGTTGGCGTTGAGAAGATCCCAGGCAAATATGGCGTCCGCCCAAATCCCTTTGGTTATGAGGGGAACGATCTGGGTTCCTTCTTTGATCATCTGCATGATGGTCTCAGGAAGCTCATAGGAGCCCCGCTCCGATATGGGAGCCTGTTTGAGGGCGTCAAAGACATCGGGGGTGAATTTATAGGAGCCTGTATTCAAAATCCCCGAGCAAGGCCGCCCTGGTTTCTCTATTATCTCCGTTACCAATCCGTTGTCAACGATCAGGACTCCATAGTCGCCGGTATGGCGGCGGAGGGCAGCCAGGATCACATTATCTCCCTTCGCCGAGACGAGCTCGTTCACTGCCCTTTTATCTATGAGGTTGTCTCCATTTACCACCAGGAACTCCTCGTCCACATACTGCTCGGCCTTGAGCAGGGCATGAGCAGTTCCCAAGAGCTCATTCTGCTCGATGTAGGTGATGGCAACATCAAAGTCTATGCCATCCTCAAAGTAGTCCATCACCCTCTCTTTCTGGTATCCGACCACCACATAAATGTCCTCGATTCCGTTTGCAGCCAGAGCGCGAATGACGTACTCCATAAAAGGCCGGTTGCCCACGGGAAGCATGACCTTGGATCGGGTCTGGGTAAGCGGTCTGCATCTGCGGCCTTCTCCTGCCGCCAATATCACTCCCTTCAAATCTATCACAGCCAGAATGCTAAATGGATACGCTCATATCTTGCTCTAGATCTTTTCGGTCAATTGTACTTAAAAAATATGAATAGATCATAATGAAAAGCAGTAGGAAGGCCCAGGCTTTTATAGGAGCCCTGACAAAGTCGTCCGGCAAGATGATAATGCCGCCTGAATGGATCGATATCCTGCAGATAAAGGCAAAACGGCATGATGAAGGCAAAATATGAATATACTGGTAATACCCACCACCGACTGGATCAGGCATCCCGTTCCCAACCGTCTGAACTTCATCTTCGATACATTGGCTGAAGAGCATGAGGTATATGTGCTGCACTTCGGCCTGAAGAGGTTTAGCGATTTGCCGGAGAGGGAGACGAAATGCCAGCTATTGAATGCAAGCTGGATAGAGACCCAGGATCCATCCCTCTATTATATCCTGAACTTCCCCTACCATATCTGGAAGATCAGAAGGATTGTGAAAGAAAAGAAGATCGATGTCATTCTTTCCACCAATATCCTCCCCTCTTTTGCCGCCAACTTCTCCCGAACGCCAATCGTATTCGACTATCTGGATCACCTGGAGGAGTCTGCATCGATCTACTATCCCGGCTCAGCTTTAGGAGAGATAGTCAAGTATGTGGTGAGCTTCATCACCAAATTCAATCTCCGCCATGCCCGCTCTGTCATAACCGTCACCAAAGAGCTGAAGGAGTATCTCCTGGGGGTGGGAGTAAAAGATGTAGCTGTGATACCCAACGGCGTGGACACCAGAGTCCTCCGACCGCTTCCCATGTCAGAGGCCAAGAGCTCTCTGGGCCTTGGGGGCACAGTCCTGGGATATGTCGGCTCTCTGGAGCACTGGGTGGACCTGGAGACGGTGATCGAGGCTTTGCCGCGCCTGGATGCTACCCTTCTGGTGGTGGGGCCAGGGCTCTTTACCGATTATGGGGATGGGATAAAGAGGATGGCGGAGGATCTAGGGGTGGCGGAAAGGGTGGTCTTTACCGGAGCGGTGCCATATAATGAGCTTTCCAGGTACATCAGCGCCATGGACATCGGCCTGAATCCCCTCAAGATGATGAAGAAGAACGAGTATGCTGCCGGGGGGAAGGTCTTCAATTACCTGGCCTGCGGCCGGCCGGTGCTGTCCAGCCGGATGATATCATTGGAAAAGCTGCTTGGGGATGAGATATACTATTTTGATGATGTGGAGAGCTTTATAGCTCAGGTGAATAGCATTCTGTCGGTGGAGCCGACCACAAAGAGATTCCGGTCTCTGGCAGAGCGGTATGACTGGAGAGCCATTTCGAAAGATTATCAGAAGGTCTTGCTTGAAGCTGCTGATTGATGCGACTAAAATAACACTGTGATGGATAATATAGAATGAATATAGCATTTGTATATTACCCACGCTCCTCATTCGTAAAGCAGGACTGTTCATCCCTGTCAGGGCATTTCCTGGTCGAAAGGCTGGGCTACAGCGGCGCCGGCGACATCCTCAAAATGATGAGGCCGATCTGGCAATCAGATCTCACATTCTCCTGGTTTGCCTCCGGACATTCTTTCGCTGCCGTGCTGCTCTCCAAGCTATTGAGAAAGAGATCAGCGGTCGTCGTAGGGGGCTACGATGTGGCCTTTGAGCCGGATATAAGCTATGGCCAGTATACTTTAGGCAGACTCAAGAGAGTGTATTCTGACTTTGTTCTGGGAAATGCGGATATTGTCCTTCCTGTATCTGAATTCACCAAGTCGGAGGTCCTGGCCAGAGCTAAACCGAAAAGAGTTCAGGTTCTCTATCCGGGGATCGATTTGGACAGATTCCAGCCCGGTGGGGAGAAAAAGGATCTGGTGATGACGGTGGCCTCCGGTTCGGGTCGCATAATAAAGCTTAAAGGACTGGATGCGTTTATCGGGGCCGCTGCTCTGCTTCCCGAGATCCGATTTCTGATTGTGGGACTATCCGACCAGGACCGAGAAGAGCTGCAATCCAGATCTACGGAAAACGTTTCGCTTTTCGGATATGTATCTAGGGAAGAATTGTTGGCTTTTTATCAAGAGGCCAGGGTCTACTGCCAGCTCTCTTATCGGGAGTCCTTTGGAATGGCTCTGGCTGAGGCCATGGCCTGCGGATGCGTGCCAGTGGTGACAGAGAGAGGAGCAATTCCTGAGGTTGTGGGAGACGCTGGCTATTATGTTCCATACGGCAGTGCTAAGGCCACGGCTGAGGCAATAGAGAAGGCTTTATCCTCAAAAAATGGGATAGGCTTGAGAAAACGGGTGGAAGAGAGGTTCAGCTTGAGGAGAAGAGAGGAGGCATTGCAGTCTCTGCTGAAGAGCCTGATGAATAGCTAATTTCATATGATCAGATAAAGGGGATTCTATCAGGAACTATCTTATAATAGAAAGGCAAAACGATCCAATCACACTGCAACGAAGGGGAGTCAAGTCAACTACTCCGCCCTAGAGAGCGGAGATTGTTCCTGAGGTAAGATGTTTTCCCGAAACAATAGGCTGGTTGACACCGACCTGCAAAATCGGTCGAGCCATTTCATGGTCGAGGCAGCCCGTAAACAGATCATAGCTTCAAATGCATTTCAGCTTAGGCATTGCTGCCTATTCCGATCTGAGTTAGTGTGTGTCTCTCGGTCATCCCACTGAACCGTTGGCTCCAAAGAGTGTCTTGTGGTCTGAGAAAACAACATGTGGAGATGGTTTCATGCGAATAAATATGTTTGTAGTGCATTGCGAAAGTAATGCCAGAAAGCGTACGGCTTTCCTCTCCGGCCTGAGGTTTCTATGAAGATCGTCCTTGTTTACTACGGCTACTTTTCTTCCTTCATCCAAAAAGATCTCGATATGCTCTCCCGCCACTATGAGGTGGAGGTGGTCAGCTTATCTTCCCTTGGCGATGCAGTGAAATTGGCAGGGGCGATGATAGGATGCCGCATGGCCTTGATATGGTTTGCTGGAGGACATGCAGCAGCCACAGTCCTCCTTTCAAAGCTTCTGAGAAAAAAGACCATCATCGTGGTTGGCGGCTTCGATGTTGCATGCATCCCGGAGATAAACTACGGCCGTTTCGCTCAGGGCAGGATCAAGAGCATTCTCACCAAATTTGCCTTAATGTACGCGGACAGGGTGCTGGTGGTTGATCCATCCCTAAAGGACGATGCCATAAAAAATGCCAGGATCAACGGCCATAACATAGACTATCTTCCTTCAGGTTTTTCAGATACAGATTTTTATCCTAAGGGAGAAAAGGAGCCCTTGGCGCTGACCGTTGCCATGGGAGAGAGCTGGGACCGGGTCCTGATAAAGGGACTCGATGTTTTTGTAGAATCGGCAAAACATCTTCCGGAGGCTGGCTTCAAGGTGGTGGGGATCAAAGGTGATGCCTTATCAAGGCTAAAGGAGATTGCTACGGATAATGTGGAATTCACCGGATTTGTCTCCCATGATGATCTCATTGAGTCCTACCAGAGGGCCGGGGTCTTCTGCCAATTGTCCATGAGGGAAGGGCTGCCCAATGCTCTGTGCGAGGCGATGCTCTGCGAGTGCATTCCTGTGGGCACAGATCGCAACGGCATTCCCAGAGCAATTGGAGATACTGGCTTTATTGTGCCCTATGGCGATCCACGAGCTGCGGCGGAGGCCATCAAAAAAGCCCTGGCGGATCGGAGCAGTAGGGGCAAAAAAGCCAGAGAACGGATAATTGAGCTATTTCCAGAGAAAAGAAGAGAGGATGGGTTGGTCAAGACGATAAATGAGCTGGCTGAAGGCTGAAATTGGTTGGAGAGCGTTGAATTATATATGATGGCTGAGCCCCTAATCTCATCTCCGGCCCTCTCTTGGATCGATGAATGCAGCCAGCCACTCCAGATCCGTCCTCAGCAGGCCGCATAAGATCCCCAAAATGGCTTTTGCTTTGATGGAGGGAAGATTCTCCTCTTTGATGGCTTTTAGGAGAGATTCCCGGGCATCAGACCATTTGCCTTCTCTCAAGTAGGCTCTTCCCAGATAGTAATCGATCTCCCTCGCCTTCCGATCCATTCTGGCAGCAATATCATTGTCCTCATTGGCAAGAGATGCCTTGACATCTGCAGGAAGATTTTTAAAGAATTCTGTGAAGTAGAGCCCTGCCCTGACCATCGAGCTTTTCATGGTTGACGATATCTGGCGATCATGCCTTCGGTAGCAGCCCAAAACGGCATCTATGGGCAAGAAATCTCCTATAAGGCTAAGCTCCAGCCATGTCGATCCGTCCACGAAAGGAAGTCCTTGGGGCTGCTTGAATCCTCCAATCGACTGCAATGCAACCTTTTTGCACACAACAGTGCAGGAATGCATGGGATTTTCGATGAGCAGATTGCCCAACTGCTCTTCCCTGGAGAGACCCATAAAGCGCTCCATATCATTGGGAAGGACGGCAAGAAGATCGCCCTTTTCGTCCATCACCTCCGCCCTCCCCCAGCTCAAGATGGCATCACTGCCCCTCATGGCATCGATCTGGATCTCCAGCTTATCAGAAGGCCAAAAGTCATCCCCCTCAAGAACGGCTATGTACTCGCCCTTTGAGATCTGAAGGGCCAAATTGTAGCTCTCGCCAAGCCTAAGAATGCCCTTATTATCTTGACGAATATATTTGATCCGATCATCTTTGAACTGGGAGACTATCTTGGCAGTCTTATCGGTGGACCCATCGTCGATCACTATCTGCTCCCAGCTGGCATAGCTCTGGGCGAGGACGCTCTCCAGGCATTCTGAGATGAAATTTTCATGGTTGTATGTAGGAGTAATTATTGACACCAAAGGATCGATGGCCATGGATACTTCCTGCAAGCAGCTAATTGTTGGTCGATTGGCTTTGTCATTCTTTTCTCCGTTTTTTATAAAGCTTTGCCAGCATGATCAGAGCATGCCGTTGAATTTGTCCTATAATCACTCCTTCTTGCGAGGTATTCTAATCCCACTCAGCAGCTGTCCTGCCATCTGGATATCAACCTTATCCACTACCCTCAAAATGATTATCAAGAAGAAATAGATAATGGCGGATATCACTATTAATAACGGTACCGGAATATGGTCAAATCCTCTTATGAAAAGCACCATTGCCAGACAGGCAAATAGAATCTTGATGAAAGTGGCAATCATATTCCTGGGAAGCCCATAGCCCTCTTTTATAGCGAAGTATAAGAGGAAGAGAAATGAGAAGAGCTGCGTGGCCACTGTTGCGCTGCTCGCTCCTATGTAGCTGTACTGAGGTATCAGAAACAGATTCAAGATTATATTCAATCCAGCGGCTAGCATGGTCTGCTTGGCCACGACCATTTGGCGGTTAATGGAATTGAATAGATACCCAAAAGCTGAATTGATGAAGATCAATGCCTCAGACCAGATCAATATCTGCAGGGCAATGGCTGATGGAGCGAAGGCCGGCCCGTACACAAGGGAGACCAAATCCTCTCCTAATACCGTTGTTCCCACTCCAATAGGAATGGCAATCGCCATCAGATACTTGAAAGATCGCTCATACATGAATCCTAAATATTGGTCTGAAGAGACATAAAATTTTGACATAATGGGATATATTGACCCCAAAAAAGTCACTGGAATAAAGGAAAGGATGATCACCATACGATATGCCGCATTGTACCATCCCATAACCTCATTGGGATTTAATATCAATAAAGATATCATAACTGTATCGACATAATAATACACCCTCACAAAGACTGAGGATAGGCCGAAGGGAATGGCCTCCTTTATCATATATTTCCAGAGGTCTATATCTATATTCCACCTGGGCCGAGGAAGCTTTCTCAGAGCTACAAGGGCAAAATAGCCCAGAGAGATGAAGCTCGAGAAGAGGTATACATAGGCAAAGCCGTAGACATCTACCCCTGAACTTATGGCCAGGAGGGCGAAGGTGAGCATAATTAAATTATATATTACCGTGCCTATTGAGATGTACTCCATTATCTCATAAGCGGAAACGACTGAGCTGATGATGCCGGAAAAGGAGATGACGATGAGAGAGAGGAGGATCACCATCACTATCTTCATGGTGGAGAACGGATAGCCCAGGGCAAATCCTATGGCGGCCGTGCTCATAAGGGTGATCGCAGCCAGGACGACTTTCATTAATATGGAGTTTCCAATATATATTGCCGTCTTGGACCTATCTCGGGCTACATCTCTGACAATCACCGAGGAGATTCCGATATCCGCCAGGAAGATGGTAATCGAGGCAAAAGCGATGGCAAAAGAGAGCAGGCCATACCTTTCCGTTCCCAGATAACGGGTGGTGTAGACCAAAAAGAAGAAGCTGAATACAAATCCAATGATATTTGAGGAGGCCAAAAATATGGTGTTCTTGGCTATCCTCTGAATGGTATTCACTGCAAATCACTTGAACGCTGGAAGAAACCAATCCCATGTTCTATTGCAGCGCTCGTCCTTTTTGCCATTGATCGTATCCGGAACGATAGCCGGATCATTCCAGGGCCTTCTCTCCTCATCGGGACTGGCATAATCATAAAGCCGGTTTACGAAATAAATCAGCGTGGCCTGTTCATTTCCCACAACCCCAAAGCCATGCCAGTAATGCCCTGGCATCCTGACCATCTGGGGATTGTCTCCCGCGGAGATGATCTCATCAAGCTCCCGGGTATCATCATCGTAAGCGCAGATCTTAAGCGCGCCTCGAACTACAAGGAAATGATCTACCTGTCCTCTCTCATGCCGGTGCCAGGCCCTTACCATGCCCGGATAGCTCAGAGACATATTGGCCTGCACAATGTCATCCTGAATAACATCCTTCCAGTCCTTCCTCATGATCTCAGTGAAAAATCCACGCTCATCGGCGAATCTCTTCAAGGGTTTTATCACAATTCCTGGCAGCATCACATGACCTCATCATCTTCGTATTTTATTAGTCTATCAAAGGCCAACTTTTTGGCCTTTGCCATGCTTTCTTTCAGCCCATTATTCAGGCTTTCTATAAGCATTCTCATGAGATCTTCTATTCCTCGAGCCCGATAGAAGCTCATCTCTTAACACTTGCAGGGATTCATAAAGGTTGAGGGGCCCATTTTTCAGCGTCCTGCTGGCTTTTGCTGTATCCAGGGATGAATCCATTGGCCTTCTTGCCAGCCAACCGATGTCGCTCATCTGAGTGGGGATGATCAGTCGGCGATCAAGGTCGAATGCTCTGGCCAGCTCGCAGGCAAAATCATATCTGGATACCCTGGTGGCTCCTGAGAGATGATAGATCCCGGATAGATGCCGGTCCGCCGCCTCCAGCACCATTGCCGCCAGATTGTTGTTCAGGGTGGGGGTTATGAACTGATCTGTGACCACTCTCGCCTCTTTTCCTGATTTAAGGGCGTTCAACAGCCATAGAGCGAAGTTGACCTTGCCGCTGGCCGGCCGGCTGCCATAGATCACACAGGTTCTGGCAATACACCCCTGATCAAGACAGAACTGCTCTCCCAGGAGCTTGGAAAGGCCGTAATAGCTCACCGGGTTCGTCTCCTCCTCCTCCCGGTACAGCCCCCGCTGGCCATCGAAGACGTAGTCCGTCGATATGTAGACCAGATGAGAGTCGGCCTTTCTCGCCGCCTCTGCTATCGCCCGGGTCCCTTCCACATTAATCTTGTAGGCTAAATCCTTTTCCCGTTCACATCGATCCACATCGGTCAGGGCGGCGCTGTGCACGATTACATCCGGCCTCATCCTCTCGATGGTATCGCGGATGCCATTTGCGTCCAAGAGATCGAATTTTACCTCTTTTCCATAGGGGGGCTGGTTATGAGCATATCCGCTATAGACCTGCTCTCCCCTGGCCAAGGCCATCTCGGCAAGCTTGCTTCCCGCAAGGCCGCTGCCACCGGTTATGAAGATTCTCATGGAATATCGCCCCTACCACTTCAGCCGCCAGGGGGTGGCACTCAATACCGAATCGTTCACCAGCGGGCCGTACCAATCAGGGTTCTGCAGATACCATTCCACTGTCGTCTGAAGCCCTTCCTCAAAGCTCCGCTCAGGCCGCCAGCCCAGCTCCTTTCTGATCCGGGACGAGTCCAGGCTGTAGCGGGCATCGTGTCCCGGCCTATCCTCCACAAACTCGATCTGATCCTCGCTTTTGCCCAGCATCTCGAGAATGAATTTAGCGATAAACAGATTGGTCCTCTCCTCTCCGGCAGAGATATTATAGATCTCGCCCCTTCTCCCCCTATTGAGAACCTGCTCTACCGCCCGGCAGTGATCTGTCACATAGATCCAGTCTCTCACATTCTCTCCTGTGCCGTAAATGGGGATCTTCAGCCCTTCCTTAGCCCTTATTATGGTCTTGGGAATCAGCTTTTCGGGAAACTGGTAGGGCCCGTAATTGTTGGTGCAGCGGGTGATCATGGCCTCCAGGCCGTAGGTTCGGGCATAGGCCAGGACGAATACGTCCCCTGCCGCTTTGCTGGCGGAATAGGGGGATGAGGGCCGCAATGTCGAATCCTCAGTGGATGAGCCCCTGAGGATGTCCCCATAGACCTCGTCGGTTGAGATCTGGACATATCTGACGGAAGGATTATGATCTCTTATGGCCTCCAGCAGGCAAAAGACCCCATTGACATTGCTATGCAGGAATGAGTCGGGTCGGGAGATGGACCGGTCCACATGGGTCTCAGCAGCGAAGTTCACCACCAGATCCGCCTTTTCCACCAGACTGGATACCAGGCTGCTATCGGCTATATCCCCCCGGAAAAAGGTGTACCTCCTTTCATCCTTATAGTCCGCCAGGTTCTGGATGTTGGAGCCGAAACCTTGGGCGTCCAGGTTCAGGATTCTGCAGTCATCATGCCGGTTCAGCATTAATCGGATGAAGTTGCTGCCGATAAAGCCAAGGCCCCCGGTAACAAGAAGATTCATAGCAATCACAGCGATATATCGGAGTTATCTCCCACGATCATCCGGCTTCCTCTTGGCAGGCTATCGCATTCCTTGATCCTGACGTTCCTGCCGATCAGGCTCTCTACCACTTTTCCAGCATTAACTATCCTGCTTTCATCCATGATGATCGAGTCCTCTACCTCCGTGCCGCATATCTGACAGCCGATGCCAATGGAGGTGTAAGGTCCGATATACGAATCGGATATAATGCTGTCCCTTCCGATGATGCAAGGCCCCTTTACCACCGACCTTCTGATTCTGGTTCCCTCTTCCATTACCACCCTTCCCATGATCCGGGACTCCTCCACCTCGCCATCGCACCTTCCATCGATATCGTCCAGGATCAGGCGATTGGCCTCGAATATGTCCTCTGGCTTTCCGGTATCCTTCCACCACCCCTCCACAAAGGAGGCATCCACCTTATGGCCATTCTCAATCAGCCACTGAATGGCGTCGGTGATCTCCAGCTCATTCCTCCAGGATGGTTTGATGGATTTGCAGGCCTCTATGATCAATGGGGTGAAGAAGTACACCCCCACCAGGGCATAATTGGAGGGAGGGACTTTGGGCTTCTCCACCAGGCGCCTGATGCTCCCGTCTGGGTTCAGGTCGGCCACACCGAAGCGCTGAGGATCGTCGACCGGGGTGAGCAGAACGCTTGCGCTGCTGCCCAGACTATGAAAACGCTTCTCATGGCTGACTATGCCATCTCTTAGGATATTGTCCCCCAGGTACATAACAAAATCTTCATCCAGGAAATCCTCCGCCACCAGGATGGTGTGGGCAAGTCCCTTGGGCTCACCCTGATAGATGAATTTGATGGGGACCGACCAATCTGCGGATCGCACTGTCTCTATGACTTGCTCCTTGTTCGGCCCCAGGATTATGCCGATCTCGTCCGCCCCGGCCTCGATCACATCCTCGAGGGCATAGAAAAGAACTGGTTTATTGGCTACGGGAATGAGCTGTTTTTGCTGCGAATAGGTCAGAGGTCGCAGCCTCGTCCCTGAGCCGCCTGAAAGTATGAGCGCCTTCACAGTTCACACCTCAAAAAGCCCTTAATTCTGCATCCATGGGTTCAGGGTTGTACATAACGGCAAGATATACCCTTCGATCTGCTGAATAGATCATTGATAAAAGTGGTGCAAATCCGATTGGCCTGGCAGCCAATTCAAGGACCCGGGTATATGACCTCGATGTTCTCCATGTTCAATATCAGCTTTCTCAATTCTTCACAGTTAATGGCATGTTTGTACTCGCTGCACATCTTCACCCTCTCTGATAGGTCGCCTAGCTCTTGATCCTTAAGATAGTAGCCCATCCTCTGGGTGATGTACTTCAGGGCCTTGACTCCGGTGTGCTTGCCGATGATGATATGCCTTGCTGCGCCCACCAACTCCGGGGAGTAGAGCTCGTAGGTCCTAGGCTCCTCTAACACCGCAGCCACGTGAATCCCTGACTCGTGGGAGAAGGCATTGGTCCCCACTACCGCCTTGTTCTTGGCCACTGGAACATCGGAATAGGTCTGGACCAGCTGGGAGAGGTCCTTTATCTTGGAGAGATCATAGCTCTCGATATCGTAGTGCAACCTCAGGGCGATCAAGAGCTCTTCTAAGGGAGTGTTGCCGCTGCGCTCGCCAATTCCGTTCACTGTGGTATGCAATTGCCTGGCCCCCGCCTCTGCCCCAGCAAGGGTGTTGGCCAGGGCCATTCCCAGGTCGTCATGACAATGCATGCAGATCGGGGTCTTTATGGACTTGCGAAGCTCGCTTATCATATAGTAAGTCGTGCGGGGGTTCATGATGCCCACAGTATCCGCGACGCTCACGTAGTCTGCATGGTATTCCTCAGCCTTCTTGTACAGCTTCTTTAAGGTTTCAAAATCGGTGCGCGTTGCATCTTCCGCTGAGAAGCGTACTATCAGGCCGTGATCCTTGGCGTACTCGACCGTTTGGAGAGCACAGGCTATGGCCTCAGGACAGCTCATGTGAAGCTTGTGCTTGAGATGGAGGTCCGAGGTAGCGATGAAGACGCTGATCATGTCCACGCCGCAGTCAATAGCAGCATCAACATCCTTCTTGACCGATCGGGAGAGAGCAGAGATCTTGGCCTTAAGCCCCAGGTTGCAGACCTCTTTCACCGCGTTCATCTCTGCGGCAGAGACCACAGGAAAGCCCGCCTCAATGACCTCCACGCCGATCTCGTCCAGCCGGAGAGCGATATCCAGCTTCTCATCGGCCCTAAAGACCACTCCCGGCATCTGCTCCCCATCGCGCAAAGTTACATCGCAGATCTCTATGTCCAGAGGCGGAGTCCCGGCCAGACTGAGAAATTGATTCAGGGAATAGTCTTGCATAATGCGGTTAAATGATGATTCATTACATAAATTGGTTTCGAAGGAATGAGCTTTCCGGCAAGTTCAGAGTTAGAGATTCGCATAATTTTCCAGAATCCAGCGGTTGCGCACCTCGGGGTGGAACAGGAGTCCCCAAATGGGTTGAGAGCAGTGGGAGAAGGCCTCTGGAGACAATTCTGTCCCTGCCAGACGGATGAATCCCTCGGGCAGGGTGGGATCAAGGCCATGCAGATGATAGACCTCGATTTTGCGGCAGGGACCGAGGATATCCGACTCCCCGACCACCTCGATCATCTCCAGGCCGATGGCGGGCTTGTGTCGCGATCTGACCTCTCCCCCAAAGATGGCGGCGATGATCTGCATGCCGGCACAGATCCCCAGGACGGGCCGGTCTCCTTCCTTCAGCCAGGTGTATCTCTCCAGATGATTCAGGTACTCGTTATCCTTCAAGGCAGTGCCGCAGAGAACCACTTTATCGCAGCTTTTCAGACGCTCTTCATTCAGCAGGGAGATATGGCAGACCTGGCAGGGAAAGCCTGTCCTCTCCAGGATCCTTTGAACCGGACGGACGAACTCATATTGGGAGAGGGAATCGGCCTCGTAGCAGCTGTCCACCAGGAGGATCTTTGCTTTGCCGTTCATTTATCCACCAGCCTCATCTCCTCAATGATGTACTGGCCCCGGTAGTTGGCATAGGTCCCGGATGCTCTTAAGATCTCGATTCTCTTTCGAAAGAGGGGGATGGGGCCGTCCAGGACAAAGGTCTCGATCTCCCCTCCCTCGCCAGAGGGATTGATCTGATACATCTCCTGCAGCTGGGCGAGCCTCATGATCTTCTCCTCTGTGAGCTCCGCTCCCAGCCAGCTGGCATCAAAGGGGTAGGCATAGACCCCAGAGATGATCACCCGAAAGCCTTCAATTAAGAGAGTCTTAAGATAATCGATCTGATCGGTCTGCCAGAGGGGATCAAAGCACCACAGGTCAAGAGAATGGCAGATCCTCTGCACTCTGGCCGCCTGGTAGATCGACTCGATCGCCCCGGTGACGATTCCCTGGACGCCATAACAGTCCCGCGCTTCGGCTATGGCTGATTTCAGGTCCTCCAGCTCCTTCTCCTTTACCCCCTGAGTGGGCCGGCAGAGCTGGGGGATGTGCATAGCCTCGGCCTGAAAATGGGTATGGCAGATGTTTGGGGTGTGGAACATATAGCTGTCCGGATTTTGAGAGAGAAGGGTTATCAGACAGGCTACGGTATTCCTCTCCTGCGCCCTCCAGCAGGCAAATACCGAATCCTTTCCCCCGGAAAACAACACCCCTAGCCTCATAGATTCCACTTTGCACCTTTTTCTCTTGTCGGCTTAAGCGGCGAAGGCGGCCTATCTCGCCTTGTCCTCAGCTTCTGGCATCTCCAATTCGAGCATCTGCCAGACCTTTTCCATATCCAGGTGGGACTCTACCGCCAGAGCCAGCTCTCTGTAGCCACTGCCCTTTTGGGCATTTGCCCGATGAGACTTGCCCTCTGCCTTTAGGCCTGACGCCTTGATCCCAGTTGAATTCTTTCTCTCATAGAGGAAATCCAGGAATGCGTCCCTCAAGTTCTGGTTGTCAAAGATGCCGTGCAGATAGGTACCTATCACCAGGCCGCAGTTCGCCACTGCGCCATCATCTCCAAAGGCAGCCGGATCCATGGAAGCTGTCACTCCCATGTGAATTTCATAGCCTGTGACCTCCTGGCCTCTGATTCTATCCAGTATTGGGCCCCCACCAGTGACTGGCTTTCTCACCTGTACCGTCCTCTTCTCATACTGGTCAAAGCGGGTGGTAGCATTGAGCAATCCCAGCCCGGGCAGGCTGCCTTCGGTATCCTCTACCCCGCAGTCGATGATCTCCTTTCCCAGGATCTGATAGCCCCCGCAGATGCCGAGGATTGGAGTCCCCTGCAGGGATCTGATCTGATCCGCCATGCCCTTCTTCTCCATCTCCAGAAGGTCAGATATGGTGTTTTTAGTTCCCGGTATGATCACTGCATCCGGATGGCCCAGGGGCTCGTCCAGATTCACATATCTGATATAAGCCCTCCTCTCCAGGGGCTCGAAGTCTGTGAAGTTGCTGATCCGGGGAAGCCTGATCACCGCGATCTCCACCGCTTCGGAGGAGAAGCGGGCCTTCTTGTCGCCCAGGGAGACCGAGTCCTCAGATGGTATGTCCAGATCAAGATAAGGCAGGACTCCCAGGACGGGAACGCCAGTGAGCTCTTCTAGCGACCTCAAACCAGTGCCGAGGATCGCGGGATCGCCCCGGAACTTGTTGATCACCAGGCCCCGGACCAGAGGGCGAACGTCCGGGGGCAAGAGCTGAACTGTGCCGTATAAGCTGGCGAAGACCCCTCCCCGCTCGATATCACCCACCAGGATAATGGGGGCCTGGAGCAGCCGGGCGACGTAAATGTTGGCGATATCCCGGTCGAAGAGGTTGATCTCCGCTGCTCCTCCTGCCCCCTCCACAACAATGAAATCGTACTCATTCTCCAGCTCTCTTACCGAGCGGTCCACCACCTCTTTCAGACCCTCAATGTCCCGGTAGTACTCCTCTGCCGATTTGTCGGCCAGGGGCTTTCCCAGGACTATGACCTGGGATGTTCTATCCCCCTTGGGCTTGAGGAGGATGGGGTTCATGAACTCCGTGGGCTCGGCCCTGGCGGCGCGGGCCTGCACCGCCTGGGCGATGCCGATCTCCGCACCGCTTTTTGTGACCCAGGAGTTGAGGCTCATGTTCTGGGACTTGAAGGGAGCTACGCGGTATCCCCGGTCGGACAGAAGGCGGCAGAGTGCAGCGACAAGAGTGCTCTTGCCGGAGTGGGAGGTGGTGCCCAGCACCACGATGAAGCGGGCCATGGGCAAGGCGAGGATGTTCAAGCTTATTTGTCTTTTGGAAGATGGAATTGGACGGTCATCCTATTCCTGGGGCCAGCTCCATTGCTCACTCTCTTCATTCTACGGCCATAATCGGCTATGCGAAATGCTGAAATGATACGAAGGCCCAATAATTGTCGAGTGTGAACTGCGATGAAAGCAATAGGAATTGTGGGAAGCCCAAGAAAGAACGGCAACACAGACATCCTGGTATCAAGGGTTCTGGAAGGAGCCAGGGAGGCGGGGCTTGATACCTCCAAGTACTTGC
Organism: Methanosaeta sp. UBA356; assembly: GCF_002496465.1. Taxonomy (NCBI): domain Archaea; kingdom Methanobacteriati; phylum Methanobacteriota; class Methanomicrobia; order Methanotrichales; family Methanotrichaceae; genus Methanothrix; species Methanosaeta sp. UBA356. Next base: position 96,902 of record NZ_DAKC01000086.1, read on the forward strand.
TCAATGAGATGAAGTACTCCGGCTGCCAGGCTTGCGAGTACTGCAAGTCTCATGATCACTGCCGCCTGGATGATGACGTCACAAAGCTCTTAGAGGAGATGAAAGAAGCGGATGCCGTGGTCTTCGGCTCGCCGATATACTTCTCCCTGTTCAGCGGACAGTTCAAGCTGATGGAGGACAGGATGTACTCATTGATCGATGCGGCATTCGTCCCCCGCCTCCGCCCAGGAAAGAAGGCCATCATTGTGACCAGCCAGGCAGATGCGGAAGTTGAGAACTATGCCAGAGCAGCGGATGATTTTGCCCTCGCCCTGAAGATGCTCGGATTTGAGGTGGCGGATATTATTCGTATGGTAGATGGCATCACCCCGGATGCCGTCCTGGCTAAAGGGGAACTGCTGGATATGGCGCGGTCTGCGGGAGCTGCCCTCGGCGGTCGTTAGAGTATTGCCACATCGAATTGAGATATTGCGCAGATAACAGGAGGATTGGACACAAAAGAAAAAGCAGGTGAGGTGTGGCATTTGCACAGAGCTGCGGAGCATGAGGGAGCTTGTAGCCCGTTAGACCCTGCTTAAGGCCGAGACCCTCAGTCCAACCAGCCTGACCTTCTTTTTCTTTCTCAAGAATTGATCAACCAGTCGTTTGCCATTGTTCCGGAGAATATCCAGGTCATTGGTGGAAAAAGAGAGAGACCTGGCGCGGGTAAATGTATCGAAGTGCTCGTATCTGACCTTGACGGTGATGGTCTTGAAGCGAAAGCCGCACTCGATCAGCTCACCATGAATCTCTTCTGCCAGCCCGTCCATCATCTGCAAGATGGGGGCAGCATCTTTTATATCCCTCTCAAATGTCACCTCTCTGCCAATGGATTTGGTCTCATAGTTCACTACAACCTCGCTGGGGTCGATGCCCTGGGCACGCTCATAGAGCCTCTTTCCGAGGATTCCCAGCTGCCTTGCCAGGCGGTCGGGATCAGCTGCCGCCAGCTGGCCGATGGTCCTGATATCCAGATCAAGCAGTATCTCCTCCGTCCTCGGCCCCACTCCGGGTATCTTCCTGACTCCCAGAGGAGAGAGGAACTCCTTAGCTCCCTTTTCACTGATGACAGTCAATCCATAGGGCTTTCTGAAGTCCGAGCCGATCTTAGCCAGCATCTTGTTTGGGGCGACTCCGACCGAGCAGCTCAGATCCTCTCTATCCAGGACCTCCTGCATTATTGTCCTGGCCAGGTTGGCGGCCTGATCGAGATCCTCCACTCGACCGGAGAGGTCAAGGTAGGCCTCATAAGATGCGCTGCTAACAACGCCCCGCCCCCTGCCCTCTTTGGGATCAGCGCCAACGGTGACTACTCCCACCCCTTAAAAGGGGCAGGCTTCTACGGTTTTGATTCCGACAGATTGTAGTCCCAATCTGAGTATATTGATTGCCGCATTCCAATCTCGATCCAAGGATAGCCCGCACTGAGGGCAATTGTGGACTCGATC
>NZ_DAKC01000020.1:0-11501 GCF_002496465.1 Methanosaeta sp. UBA356
TAAAAAGTTGGAAAGTACAGGAACTTGCTTAGTATTGTAATTTTATCTTTTTATTTTCATAGTAATTGCCGTTCCTGTAGCGATATTTCTATCGGTGTGCTCGTGCTATTAGTGTGAAAGCTGATCTTCCCAGGAACAGCGTTTAAAGGAATTCTATACAAAAGCTTCCCAAACATAGACCTATTTATTTTTTGTATATAATAATATTCATCTTTCGGGAGACAATCTTTGTAGTAGTTTGAATAACTAATACCGTTTTCATCAACAAGATTGCCTGCTCTCATTTCAGTAGCATGGTTAGTATTATTAATATGCGAAATATAATAATTTAATATTATAAATTTCCAACCCGTACCTGCAACTAATTCGCAATCATAATACGGATAAAGTTTATCAATGGCTTCTATTTCTCTAACTTCCATCATGACGTTATCTCTATAAATCATTTCACCAATATGTGGATTCCATTGTGCATATAATGAATAGACCATAGCCCCAAGACCGAACAAAAATAGGGGGATAAACAATAGCGAAATAGCATTTTTTCCTTGATCTATGTAAATCGTCCAGTCTCTATTAGGCGATGTATCTTTTATGGCTATTATTAACAAATTATAAGCGATATTTAGTAAATTTGACGCTATCATAAAAAATAGGATTGAAACAATAACACCTATAATCAGAACAGTTAAGGTTGTTACTAACGAATCTAAATGTCCAGGTTGCCAAAAAATAGATAAATAAGGAATCCATATATACTCGAAAAAACCTAGATACCGATATCCGATGTAAAGACCAAGGATCAAAGAGCCAATACCAGCGATGCCAAATATAGTCCTCTCTTGGATTGATCCGCTCATTGTAAACTCTCTCTTTCCTATTCCGTATTTTTACATTAAGTATTAATCCCTATGCCTTGGGCCTTAGCAAGGCGGGGCTTTCTGCAGGGCTTCTTCAGTTAAGCCCTTTTCACCTTGAGACGGGCCTAAATGAACTTGCTTCATCCGGCCATTGGATGCTCTCCGTTCCGCTTTCCAGTATTTGTAATCCTTCACCCCTCTCTTGGCGTAAGTAAACACGAAAATCTTTTCAAGCTGGGTGTCCTGGTCATGAGATCCCAACATGCGAGCATGAAGAAGGCTCTTGCTGCTCTGGTGGTGGTCTAGATGGCTTCTGAGATGCTGCGCTGAGTAGACTACAAGCTGTATCATGTCGAACCATTGACATAAGAAGAGGCCCAATGGCTCAGGGATAGGCTGGATACGCTCTATGAGAAGATAAAAGACGCTCCGACAGATGAAAACACCTCAGTCGATCTCTATGATGAGGACAGGCTAAGACTCAAATTTACGGGGATGCCTCCGAAAGAGCCTTGAGAAATAGGCTCTCCCCCTTTTTTTGTGCTTGAATTAGTTCTATTGCATTCTGCAATGTACTCTTTAAAAGCTTGCACTTCAGAATATCGTCGTCCCGCAGCTCAATGGTAATGACCCTTCTTCGGATGAGATCAAAAAAGCCGCGTGCACCAAATTCAAGAGCGCACCTTTCATATTCTGCGATAAGGATGTCATCTGCAACCAAATCCCAAGTTCCTTCAACCAGCCTTACAAGTAGTTCGGTGCTCTTCGTCCTCCCGCTCTTGACTGTTGCCACGAAAAGGTTGGTATCAATCAAGAACTTTGTACTTCTTTCTAGCAAGCCTGTTAGCCTCTTCCTCAATCTCTTCTTCCAGCCGGTCCAGGTCTACGCTTTTCGCCTTCTCTATGATCTCTTCTATCATGGAATGCAGATCGACTTTTTTCAAAACAAGGGCATCCGGACCCAACTCATCGACGATGAGTTCATCTCCTGGGCTGATGTCCAGCCTGCTCCTAAGCTCGCTGGGAAGAACCACTCTTCCTTTTCCATCTACTTTTGTCAAGGGCATGAAATCATCCTTGAATCCCATATGTGGGATATGATCATATTAAGGCTTTTGCAGCCTTGTCTAGTAGCCTTACCTCCCGTCCGCGTGGGGGCAGTGGCCACTGCCCGATGGGCCGACTCGCGGCGTGCACAAAAAAACCAGTCTGTGTAGATCAATCCTAGCCTTGATAACTGCCCTGGATTCGAGAAATCAACTATGCTGACCGTCGAGATCTTTCGAGCCTCATAAAAGCAGTTCAAACTTCTGGCCCGGCCCGCCTGGCGAATTTTTCCTTTAATATATCGCAATCCAAAACGATCGATGGCTTATTCTGATCTTCCTGGTTTTAAGGCCCCCTCTTCGCCTGCGTTCCGAGGGCCGACTCGCGGCGCACACTGAAAAGAATCCAAAATGATGAATATCTGCAGCGACCTGATGCATACTTGGAGGCACAAATGAGGATCAGAGATGCCATAAAACTGATCGAGGCCGATGGCTGGAGGTTGGTGAACACCAAAGGCAGTCACAGAGGATATCTTGGATGGCCAAATACACGATAATCATTGAGAAGGGCGAGGGTAATTACTCCGCATACTGCCCGGACCTCCATGGCGTGGTTTCAGCGGGCGACACCGAGGAGGAGACGGCAGAACTGATGAAAGAGGCTATAGAGTTGCATCTGGAAGGGCTGAATGAGGATAGGATACCGATTCCGAAGCCAACGATCTCTGCAAGATATGTAGAGGTCGTGGTATGAAGGGCAGCGTTGCGCCCTGCGCTTGCCAAACAGCTCTTTCATAACCATTCCGGTCTCCGGGGACCTCAATATAGGTCTCCTCAAATCGGCAATAATAGACTTTAGGACGCGCTCTATGAGTCCACAGCTTAACCGCCCTCGCCTGGCCGGCCGCGACCATAAGCCGCGCCCCCAAACATAGCGCAGGAGGTCAGCAGGACAACTCGCGGCGTGCACTTAAAAAAAGCCTGCATGGATTATGTTAGCCTAATCCAGATTCATAAAATAGACTCAGAAATGTATAACCTTAATTAATTTATAAATCAGTAATTGATCAAAACAACAATGTCTTTCCATTGATCTCATTCTTTCATAAGTCTTATATGTCTCCTGAGCAATCTATTATTATAATGAGCGCAAAAGCAGTTGATGATGCACAACTCATCATTAAGAGATCCCTGGAAAGAGAAATAAGCCTCCTTGATATGAAGATGAGGCTAGCCGAGAATGAAATTCGAGAGTTCGAAGAGCGATATGGGATGGACTCTCATAAATTCTTGTCTAAATTCGAAAGCGGAGAGTTGGGCGATTCTCAAGACTTCTTTGAGTGGTGGGGTCTATTGAGGGGCAGGGATGCAGTTGCACATGAGATACAAAAGGCAAAAGCGGTGCTCTCCCTTTGATCTCTGACTATTTTAGAATAGTTGATTTCAGATTAATAGATGCAGAAATAATTGCTGATAAAAAGGTCAGTTACAGCGAATTCAGTCCTGATCAAGGCATGCTGCGTGGAAGGTTGCTCTTTATCGACGGATCAACTCTGGAGTTCATGGAGTATCTTCACAGAGACCAGAGGCTAAAATATAGATTTCACTTAATAGATAAGAATGGGCAGATGGTATTTCGATATGATAATGCCCCACATCACGAGAACTCCACCTTTCCCCATCACAAGCATATTGCCAATGATATTTTGGAATCCGAAGAGAAAGGAATTTTGGATATACTCAGGGAAATAGAACATCTCATATGTAAGAGTGTTTGAGTGTATGCTCCCTGCCTAAAGCACCTAATCATGGATTATAGAGGACATAAGGCCGTATGGATGCCAGAATGAGAATATCGACTAGGATTAATTACACCCTAAACGGCTTGCCTCCGATTGTATCCAAGCCACCCCGGCGTTGAGGGGCCCAGAGCACTAGCGCGGGAGGCCCGCAGGCTGACTCGCGGCGTCCCATAAGAAAATTTGCAGCCGCTTTCCATGCAAGCACAGGCCAGGCACGCCGGCCAGCCCCTTCAAGTCGATTCGTTAGATGTCAAATTTTAGTTCTTGGTTTGAGGAGCAGGTCCATCAAGCGAGCGGAGAAAGAGACCGAGCAGGAGGATAGACTGAAGAGGCCGCAGTCTGAGTCTTAAATACAATGAAAACATAACTTTTCTGGAGAGATGTCCATGGATTCCAGCAAGCAAAATGCCATTGATGAGTTCATAAAGAGGGCAGTTCAGTCTTACGGAGACCAAATCCAGAGCATCACCCTCTTTGGCTCTGTTGCCAGGGGCACAGATCGGCCCGACTCGGATATCGATCTTCTGGTAGTAGTGGACAGAGAGGACTTCCGGCTGCGCAGAGAGCTGATCGGCCTGACCTTCGATATTCTGCTGGAAACAGGAGAAGATATATCCGTAAAGGTTCTCTCTCAGGATGATTTTGAAGCCAAAAAGTCTTTTTCATTTTTAAGCAACGTCCTATCTGAGGGTATCAAGATTGCCTGACGATGAGATAGCGCATCTGCTCTCGGAATCGGAGACGAGGCTTGATGCCGCCCCCGCCACCTCTTTGAAGAGGGCTTCTATGACGATGCTGTAAGAAGCAATTAGCAATCAGGAAATAGAAAAATCGTGAAATAATGAGATGTTTTCGGCGTTTTCAAAGCCTGTTTAGCTCCCCCAGCCTCTCCGGCCCCGCCATCAGCTCCGTTCCCACCAGCAGGGCATCCGCTCCAGCCCGCACCATCCGCACCGCATCCTCCGGGCTGTGCACCCCGCTCTCCGCCACCAGGAATACCCCCGCATCTCTTGCCCGCGGCGCCAGCCGCTCGAAGGTCTCAAGGTCAACCTCCAGGGTCTTAAGATTGCGATTGTTTATGCCGATGATCCTGGCCTCTGTCGACAGGGCCCTCTCCATCTCTTTCTCCGAATGGACCTCTACCAATGGCTCCATTCCAAGATCCCTGGCCGCGGCCACGAACCGATCTAAATCGATATCCAGGGCGGCGATGAGCAGCACCAGATCCGCCTGGACCTCCGAGAGTTGCACCTCACTGAATATGAAGTCCTTTCTCAGTACCGGCAAGCCCGCCCGGCGAGCAGTCCTTGCATTCTCAAGACTGCCCTTGAAGTGGGTGGGCTCGGTGAGAACGGATATGGCGCAGGCACCGTACTGCGCGTAAGCCCGAGCGTAGGTTGCCACCTCCTCCTGAGCGAGGGTCCTGCCAAGTGCCTTGGGCTTGATCTCGGCGATGATTGGTATCAGGCCATTTCTTTTAGCCTCCGCGGCAGAGGCAACCAGATCTCTCCTCTCCTCCGCCGGCCATAACTCCGTCGCCGCCGGCCCCCGCGCCCGCGAGGCCTCCAGGATGCCGTCTATCAGGGAGTGCATTCTTCCACCTCCTCCACCCAGTTTCGGATGATCCTCTTTCCCGAGGGGGTAAGCACTGATTCCGGATGGAACTGCAGGCCGCAGTGAGGACGATTCCTGTGGCGGATGGCCATAACCACCCCTTCAGCGCTCCGGGCACAGGCCTCCACCTCCGGGCTGAGCTTCTCGATGGCCAGGGAGTGGTAGCGACCGCCCTGCAGGGGATTTTCCACCCCCTGGAATATCCCCCGGCCATCATGCTCGATCTGGGAGGTCTTCCCGTGAAGAGGCCTGGTGTGAGAGATGGTCCCCCCATAGGCCAGGTTCATGGCCTGGTGGCCCAGACACACCCCCAGGATGGGCGTTTTTGGATGGCCGAGAATTATCTCCAGGCAGCTGCCTATATCCCTGGCCTTGGCCGGATGGCCCGGCCCAGGCGAGATCACGATCCCCCTGGGGTTCAACCTCTCCACCTCCGCCATAGAGATCTCATTGGAGCGGACGATGGTGTTATCATAAAAGACGGAGACATAATCCACCAGGTTCCAGACGAACGAGTCATGATTGTCCACGAAGAGAATCGGCCTCATGCCGCCACTCCCAGGGCTCTTTTCATGGCCGCCATCTTCCTTTCCGTCTCCTGGTACTCTTTCTCCGGATCCGAGTCCGCCACTATCCCCGCTCCCGCCTGCACCGTGGCCACGCCGTCCTTGACCAGAACGCTTCTTATGGCTATGGCGAAGTCTGAGCTCCCGTCTATGGAGAAGTAGCCTATGCCTCCCCCATAAATTCCTCGGGGAGCCCTCTCCAGGTCATCGATGATCTCCATCGCCCGCAGCTTGGGAGCACCGGATAGGGTGCCAGCAGGAAATACCGACCGCGCGGCATCAAATTGGTCGCACTCCTCCCTCAGTTCGCCAATCACCGTGGTCTCTATGTGCTGGACATGAGAGTACTGCAGAACGGACATGAAATCTTCTACCTGGACCGTCCCCGACCGGCAGACGGAACGCACGTCGTTCCTGCCCAGGTCCACCAGCATCACGTGCTCCGCCCTCTCCTTCTCATCATTGAGCATAATCCGAGCATACCGGTCGTCCTCAGACCTGGTCCTCCCCCGGGGACAGGTCCCGGCGATGGGATTGACCTTCAACATGCGGTTGTAAGTATTGAAGAGGGTCTCAGGCGACGCTCCCACAATGGCCAGATCCCCGAACTCGAAGAGATAGGTATAAGGGCTGGGATTGATGCTCCTCAGCTTCAAATAGAGCTTGACCGGGTCCGGGCATTCAATCCTAGTCGATCGGGCCAAGACGACCTGAAATATGTCCCCGTCGATGATATGCTCCTTGGCCCGGGATACGGCATCCTTATACTCCTCAGGCGCCCCGGCCGAGAGCACCCTGCCTGATATGTTCGGATCCTCTTCCGGATTATAGTCGGGATCTAATCCGCCGATGGTCTCAATCAGATTGACCTTGGGGCCGGGCAGAATGGGGGCGATGGAGAAGTAGACCTTGCGGTCCAGGTGATCGAAGATGAAGGTGCTCTCCGCCAGGCCGAACTGGGCATCAGGGGTCTGGGAGGTCGAGCCTTTCCCCAGCCTCTCTTTCACCAGGTCGTAAGCCAGAAAGCCTATCCCTCCTCCAGTGAACACCTGCCTGGAGAAGCTGTTGGGCGCTCCACGGCGGGAGGGTATGGCCGCCCTCAGCACATCGAAGAGATCATAGCCATCCTTTATCGATCCCTGGAGAACTGAGCCCTTTCTTTCCACATCCACGCAAACCGAGAGCCTCTCCGTCATCGGCCCCATTCCGCCGCTGAAAAACTCCATTTCAAGGAAGCGGTTCTTGATCGAGATCATGGCCGATGGATCGGCTCCCACAAAAGAGAACCTGGCCTTCTGCCCGGACTTTTCCACCGACTCCAGGAGATAGGGGTACCTGCGATCGCGCAGAGCCATATACAGGGACAGGGGAGCGTCCACGCTGACCTTATTGCTCACATCTATGAATACCGGAGCTACTGGGTCGCTGGGCATCTTCTCACCTTCTCTACAAATGCTCTGACCTTGAAGGGGTCCTTTCTGCCCGCTGTCTCTGTGCCGCTGGAGACATCCACCGCATAGGGCCTCACCCGCTCTATGGCCAAGAGGACATTATCCGGATCAAGTCCCCCCGCCAGGATCACCGGCACCTGGAGCGATCTCGCGATCCCGGCGCTCTTGTCCCAGTCGTGCACCCTTCCCGTACCGCCCAGCCTTCCTTCGACCATGCTGTCTAAGAGTATTGCGTCCGCCACCCTCTCATATCTCTCTGCCTGCTGGCCGCCGTCATCTGCGGCCACAGCAACCACCAGCTTGGAGCCAGTCCTGCTCTTTAGATCAGCTACATCTGAAGGCGGCAGCGACGAATGCAGCTGGAGAACATCTGCCCGCGTTATATCGGCCAGTCGCAGCGCATCATCTAAATCACAGGGATGGATCACCGCCACGCTCTTGGTGTAAACCGGCACCTTATGGATCAGATCCGCTGCTTCTTCCGCCGAAATGCAGTGCCTGGAGTCTTTGATCTCCACCACAAATCCCACGGCATCCGCTCCTGCTTGAAGGGCAAGGGCTAGATCGTCACCGCTCATAATTCCGCAGATCTTGACCCTGGTCATAAGAAGCGCTCCAGCTTCTCAGGCTCTCCACTTGCCTTAACCATTCTCTGAAGGGTCTTTAAGGCCTCTCCGGAATCGATGGCATCCTCGGCCATGCTCGCTCCCTTCTTCATAGTGGAGACGAGGCCGGATACATAGACAGCCGCCCCGGAGTTGATGACGATGATATCCCGGGCTGCTGAGGTCTCTCCTTTCAATACTTCGACTAACCTCTTGGCATTCTCATCGGGCATACCGCCGGCGATATCAGCGCTCTCGGCCTGGGGGTAGCCCAAATCCTCAGGACGGAGGGTGTAGCTTTTTACCGATCCGTCCTTGAGCTCAGAGACGCGGGTCTCTCCTGTGTTGGTGATCTCGTCCATGCCCTCGCCGTTGACCACCATTGCCCTCTTCGCCCCCAGGATTTGCAGCACACAGGCCAGCTTCTCGCACAGGCTCGGATCGTAGACTCCCATCACCTGCGCCTTCGCCCCGGCGGGATTGGTGAGGGGTCCCAGGATATTGAAGACGGTTCGAATTCCTAAATCCCTTCTCACCGGGCCCACGCGCTTCATGGCGGGGTGGAATGCCGGCGCCAGCATGAATCCTATTCCCACCTCCTGAATCAGAGACTGGACCTCAGCCGGATCGGAGCTAATCCGCACCCCCAGCGCGTCCAGGACGTTGGCGCTGCCGCACTTTGAGCTGATGGCATAGTTGCCGTGCTTGGCCACGGGCACACCGCAGGCGGCGGTGACGATGGCGGCTGCGGTGCTCACATTGATGGTGTTGGAGCCGTCTCCTCCTGTGCCGCAGGTATCGACCAGCGTGCCGCTGACAGAGGGCTCTATGCGGATGGCGGACTCTCGCATCTTCCTGGCAAATCCCGCGATCTCGGATACTGATTCGCCCTTTCTTCGCAATGCTACCAGAACTGCTCCGATCATGGCATCGGATGCCTTATTGAATATCTCGTCCATCAGGGCCTCAGACTCCTCCAGGGATAGGTCCTGACCTTCCATGATCTTTTGAAGATAGCTCAAATGAATCACCAGATCGATTGATGTACAACTTTGTACTTTACTGAGTAAAAACGTACATTATATTTATAGATTATGCATTGCTGGCATTATGGGTTCATGGTCCGGAGGTTCTGCCCTTGGATCTCAACCATTTTCTCGTCCTTGTCCTGTCATCCAGTGAGTATCAGGCTCTTCGCTGAATTATGCGGTTGAGGTCCGACAGAGGTTATAGCCTCTGTTCCTCTGCGTCTCTGTGTTGGGTCAGAGCATAGCGGTTCGCCATAGAGGCGAAAAGATGCAGGGAATATCCGATTCAAAATTCACCCACCAAATCCGGAGATCAGCGATCTCTGCCGCAAAGGGGATAATCCAGTAGTCCGCATTCCGGATCTCAAATGAAAGCGGGTGGATCTATGAATGAGAGAATGACTTCAATGATATTGGTGGCGATGTTATTGGCTGGGACGATACTGTCCGTGACCATGGCTATGGAAGCATCGGATCTCGGCTCTCAGACCGCTCCAAACGAGGAGCTGGTAATCTTTTGCGGTGCAGGATTTACCGGAGCTATGAGCGAGATCGCCGAGCTCTATGAGAATAGCAGCAATTCTCAGGTACGATTCAACTTCGATGGCCTTCCCGCCCTCCGGGTTCAGATCGAGGAGGGTGCCTATGCCGATCTTTTGATATCGCCGGATCAGAGGTACATGGATCCATTGGTCGATGCAGGCTTTATTGGGGAGGACACAGTCGAGGCTTTTGCCAGCAATAAGGTGGCAGTGGTCTTACCGATGGACAGTTCTGCCAATATCACCACCATCCGGGACCTGGCCACTCCCGGGACGAAGATCGTGATGGGAATAGAAGAGCTTCCCATAGGGGACTATGCCCTGCAGGTCCTTGACCTTATGGCAAAAGATCCCGAATACGGCCCTGCCTTCAAAGAGGCGGTCCTCGCCAATGTGGTATCTTTAGAGACCAGGGTCACGGGCATAGTCTCCAAGGTCGCCATGGGGGAGGCGGATGCCGGCTTCGCCTTCATGTCCGATGTCACCCCTCAGATGAGAGGAAAGATCAGAAAGATTTCCATTCCGGAGGGTTACAATATACGGGGAAACTGCAGCGCTGCTGTGCTCTCGCAATCTGATAATTCTGAGGCTGCAGAGGCATTCATCGATCTATTGATATCAAATGATGCTCAGGCCATATTAGACGAATATGGATTCATTTCCCTGGAGGGCTGGGAAGAGAACGCAGCCTTGCCGGCCGGGGACCGGGCCGCGGCCATCGATTAATGCCGAGAGGATCCAAATCGCATGACCTGATGGGGCGTTGAGGCTCAAAGATATTATGAGGCTATAAAGCACGGGGATACCATCAGCTTTAAGAGGGGAATTACTATGACCGGCGGAGAATTGTTAGAGGAGACAAAGAGGCGTTTCATTCAGCTGCTCAAGTTCCAGGGCGATGGGGTATATCGCCGGGAGCTGCAAAGCGAGGTGGTCATCAGCCGGCCGCTCAGCGTGGCGGAGGCCATCGGGGATCCGGGAAGGGACGATTTTCCCATAATCAGGGGACGAGAGGTTCTCATGCAGGCCACATTTAAGGGAGTTGCCGGGCAGGCGTTCACTGCTGCTAGTGGGGATTTCCAGGGAACTTTAGGAGATGTTCTGGCCCTGCCCCTGGATGAGAACTTCGAGCGGGCGGTCTTTATTGCCACCATGAATGCTGCTCTCAGATATCTGGGCAAGATCGAGAAGACAGTTCACTGCCGGGATGATGGCCCGAAGAGGTGCTCCTCTTTGGCAGTGGACTGGCTGAGAGATCAGGAATGGGAGATGGTGGGGCTGGTGGGCCTGCAGCCCGCTATTCTGGAGGCTTTGGTCAAGGCCTTCGGCAGAGAAAGGGTGATGGTCTCGGACCTGGCTGAGGCGGGCAGCGAGCGCTGTGGGGTCAGGGTGCTGGACGGCCTGAACTCCGAGGAGATTTTCGAGCAGTGCCAGCTCATTTTGATCACCGGGTCGACCATAGTGAACGGCACCATCGACGACCTCCTGGACCGGGCAGCTGAGCATGATAGGAGGGTGGTGCTCTTCGGAGTGACCATAGCAGGAGCCGCATATCTCATGGGGCTGGAGAGCTGGTGTGCCTGTTCAACCTGAATGCTTAAGGCAAGAGAAATATGCTAAAAATATATAATCGTATGTGGGCCGGTGTGAATAGGTCGGATATCGGGCCTACCACCTGCCGGTCTCTATTACATTGAGCTTATCTAAGAGTTGAGCTACCGCCTCCGGGCTGAGATTGTTCTTCCGGCTTATCTTCAGAACGCGCATCAGCTCGGTATTCTGATCGGTTCCCGTTAGCTGGGCGGCATATATCTCCGCTGCATCCAAGCTCTTTTCTAATACCACCCTCTTGGCCTCCTTGAGAACATCTCCGGTTATGCAGCTCTTGGCAGCACCGATCTCCTCAATCGCCTTTCCCATATCCTCCAATTCCTTTGAGCTCAGCATATCCTTCACCTCACATATTACTATTCGTCCAAATGTC
>NZ_DAKC01000120.1:0-18527 GCF_002496465.1 Methanosaeta sp. UBA356
CCATAATTGGCCTGGCCTATCACCGTCCGGGTGTTGATGTCATTTACCGGCAGGGCGATCTCCCGATCTCTGCGAGCGATCTCCTCCAGGATGGTGGAGCTGGTCACGGGGATGGGCACAGCCAACGAGCAAATGCACTCCGGCCCCAGGCCGGTGACAAATCCGCCCATGTACTCCGCGGTCATATGATGCATATCAGCAAAACCGGATAGATTTGGTTTGTCGCGGCTGCTGCGGGTTCCTGTGCCCAGGACGTAGCCCTCTGCCCCGTTGAGGAGAATGCGCGTCCCAATGCCAATCGTCTCCAGCAGGGGGTCACACTTCAGGGGATTGATCTGGCCGCAGCCGGAGAATGTGGCCCCCTGACAGTGAGGCTCAAAGCCCCGGGCATGAAAGATGGTCCTGACCGACCGGGAGCCGGGATTGACAAAAGCGGAGTAGTTCTTGAAGGCATGGCGGGAGCCGAACATCCGGGCCTGGGGCATATCCTCCAGCCCCGCCTCCGCCTGCAGCAATCCTCCCTCGTCCGTCTGGACCTCCACCTGAATCGTCTTCCCCTCCACCAGATCCCGAAATAGATGGCCTCCGCCGTAATCCGGCCGGTCGCGGCTGCAGGCGGTCCCGAATACGATCAGATCCAGTAGCCCCAGGTTCTCATTAGGACAGGGACCCACCTGGGCTGATATGCCGTTCAGCCAAACGTTTCTCGCCCTCTGGAAGGATCCCGGCTCGGCTACCGGAAAGGAGAGAATGGCATATGTCCCGCTCATCACCGCCCGGGTAGCGGTGGTTACCACGTCCACCTCTTCGAGGCTTGACCTATCCTCATCCTCCACCAGACGGGATACCTCTTCTGCGGTGAGGACAACCGCCTCGCTCCGCTCTATCCTCTCCAGTATTTCGGAGAATTCTTTTCCGACCACTATGCTTGCCATTCTTCACCTGCGCGACCTGCTCTGCCGCTCTCCTTGTCTGGCCTGCTCGCTTGGGATGCTCGAACGGAGTTCCTTGCATACCATACTATTTCATCATCCGCATTTCCCTTTCAATCTGCCGATTGTCCCCTCATTCTTTGGCCATTTTGTAGTATATGTCCACTCAGTTGTCCAGATGGGGAAATTGCTGTAGCATGACCGGAAAATGCTTTATACCGATCTTTCCCCAGATGACCATAAGTCGGTATAATCAAGGTACAGTTAGGTAGGCATAGGTAGACATAGACGGTTTAGGCAGGTTAGATAGGTATAGGTGATCGCATTGAGGAAATTCGTGTTGATAGCCACCCTGGCAGCAGTGGTGGTACTAACCTTGGGCTGCATATCCCCTCCTGAGAAGACCGAAAGCACTAATCTCACAGAGAATTCCGCAGGAATTACCACCCTGCGCATAGGCTACCAGCCCAGCACCCATCAGATTGCCGAGATGGTTGCCTCTGAGATGGGCTGGTGGGCGGAGGACCTTTCGCCCTTTGGCATAACTGAGATTAAAGAGTTTGAGTTTCCCACAGGAGTTCCGGAGATGCAGGCCATGGTCGCAGGAGAGCTGGATATTGCTTACGTCGGAACGGCTCCGCCCATTTCAGCCATAGCTGCTGGACTTCCGGCCAAGATAGTGGCCGCAGTCAACATCAAGGGTTCAGACCTGGTGGTCCGGCCAGACTTGGCCTACAGCGGACCGGAATCCCTGGAAGGCCTCTCCATAGGCACATTCCCGCCCGGGTCAATTCAGGACACTGTAATGAAGAAGTGGCTTACGGATAATGGAGTTGAAGTCTCAGAAGTGGATATCAAAGCCATGGACCCAGGACCTGCTATGAGCGCTCTATCCGCAGGCAGAATAGATGGAGTATTCCTTCCCCATCCAGCCCCATCCATTGTGGAACTGAACGGCAAGGGCAAGGTGGTGGTGGCATCAGGCGAGATGTGGCCTGACCATGCCTGCTGCAGTCTGGTGGTCACAGACAAGCTCATCCAAGAGCAGCCTGAACTGGTAGAGCAGATCATAAAGACCCATATAAAGGCGACAGAGTACATCAATACTCATCCGAAAGAGGCCGCAGAGATCTATTCCAGAAAAACCAATGCGAATATCACTGAAATTGAGCATTCCATTGAGAACTGGGACGGCGAGTGGGTCAGCGATCCAAATCTGCAAATACCCTCAACGGTAGAATATGCAAGAGTCGACTATGAGATGAAGTATACTCAAAGGGAGCTGACAGAGGAAGATCTCTTCGATACCAGCTTCTACGAGAGGGTGAGCTGAACTGAGAAAAGCTAGTGGGAGTAGGATCTCGCGTGTCCTGAGAGACCAGGGCATTCCTGTCCTTTCCATTTTTATGTTGATTGCTCTCTGGGAGACGGCAGCATTTCTCATTGATGACAGATTGATTCTGCCCAGCTTCTCCCAGGTTGTTTTTGCCTTTATGGAAAACTGGCGGTCTATTCTTTTGGATGACCTGCCAGTCAGCGCACTTCATTTCGCCATCGGCATGGCGGGCGGTCTTTTAATTGCCCTTCCCATTGGAATGATAATGGGATGGTTTAAGTTTCTGGACAGCATTTTTGATCCAATCGTGGAGATACTGCGCCCCATACCGCCACTGGCCTGGATCCCATTTGCCATCATCTGGTTTGGCATTACCAATACTGCAGCAGGATTTATCATATTCATAGGGGCTGTGTTTCCCATATTGACCAACACCTACATGGGCTTCAAGAGCCTTCCCCGGGTGTATGTCGAGTCAGCAAAGGTTCTGGGTGCAACCAAAGATCTCGATCTGATCAGGTATGTTGCTCTGCCCTACTCTCTGCCCTCCATTGCAGCAGGCATAAGGATTGCCATGGGAATTGCCTGGATGTGCCTTGTCGCCGCCGAGATGTTCGGGGTCAGCAAGAATGGCCTGGGATTCAAGATCTGGGACTCCTATGGCCACTACCGGATGGACGAGGTATTCATGTACATGATCGTCCTGGGTCTCCTGGGCCTGGCTATAGATCGTACCTTCCGCTATGTGGTGGAGGAGAGAATGCTCAAGTGGCAGGTGGGCCTGACTCAGTAGGCCAAAGAATCAGGGGAGAGGAAGCCACCTCCTCCATCTGGCCATTTGGGCTTATTTTCCAATTGGGCTGCAGTGCAAAGCATTAATATGACAGTGCACCTCTTTAATTTGTGGAACTGCCTTAAAAGCTGGTTAATGATAACGGCATTCGAGGAAATGACATGAAGAGAAACATCAAGGTTGAACGCCTCAATCAAAGGCCTTTGGAGCAGCAGGAGATAGAGCTGGTAGAGCGCAAGGGAATAGGCCATCCGGACAGCGTAGCAGATGGCCTCGCAGAGTCCATCAGTCGGGCTCTATGCCAGGAGTATCTTGATCGATTTGGAGCGGTGCTGCACCACAACACTGATAAAACCCAGATAGTGGCTGGAAGGTCTAAACCGGCATTTGGAGGCGGCGAGGTCATCTGCCCGCTGTATATTCTGCTCACCGGCAGGGCCACAAGGGTCTTCAAGGAGGAGGAGATCCCGGTGGACACCATTGCCATCAAAGCGGCGCGCAAGCTCCTTGTTGAGTCCCTCTCCAATTTGGATGTCAACAACCACGTCATCCTCGATGCGAAGATAGGGATGGGCTCCTCTGATCTGCGCGACGTCTTCGGTCGGAAGGTCCCCTCCGCCAATGATACCTCCTTTGGCGTTGGCTATGCCCCCCTCTCCCAGACGGAGAATATCGTCTATAACACTGAGCGAGAACTGATGAATCTCAAGAAGAGCATTCCCGCCATTGGCGAAGACATCAAGGTCATGGGCATGCGCCAGGGAGATGAAATCAACCTCACCATCGCCTGCGCCCTGGTGGACAGGTATGTGGCTAACATGAAAGAGTATGCAGACACGAAAAGGGAAATTGTCGAGCATGTGATTGATTTCGCCAAGCAGTTCACCTCCCGCAGGGTATTTGCCCAGATGAATGTGGCGGACAACATCGAAGAGGGATCGGTCTACATCACAGTCACTGGAACCTCAGCGGAGATGGGAGACGACGGTGCAGTGGGCCGGGGCAACCGGGCCAATGGCCTCATCACTCCCAACCGGCCCATGAGCCTGGAGGCGACCTGCGGAAAGAACCCCATCAACCACGTTGGAAAGATCTATAACCTCCTGTCCATCGAGGCAGCAAAACAGATCGCCGCCGAGGTCCAGGGAATCGAAGAGGTCTACATTAAGATCCTATCACAGATAGGAAAGCCCATCGACGAGCCCCATATCGCCAGCGTGCAGATCGTCCCCAAGGAAGGAGTGGACATAAAGTCATTGCAGGATGGGACCACAGAGATACTGGACGACTGGCTGGGGAGTATACCAAAGCTGCAGCAGATGCTCTTCCGGGGAGAGCTCAGCACATACTGAGATCTCAACAAATTTTTTAAAAAAAAGGTTTAGCCCCAAGGCAGTAGCTATCTCAGGATATTTTTCAGCCTCTCCACAATAAGGCGGAAGATATCTGCGGCAGGTGTATCTCCCTCCACGAAGGTCTGGCCGGCATCGCCCAGTGAGCAGACCTGGGGATCAATGGGAATGGATCCCAGAAATCTCACATTCATCTCCTCTGCCATTCTCTCCCCGCCGCCGCTCTGAAAGATATCGATCCGTTGATGGCAGTGGGGACACATAAGGCCCGCCATGTTCTCGATAATTCCAATAACAGGAAGCTTCATCGTCTTGACCATATTCACTGCTTTGCGGGAGTCAAGCAAAGAGACCTCCTGAGGAGTGGTGACAATTATCGCTCCAGCCAGGTCGGGGATGAGCTGCGCCACGCTCAAAGGCTCGTCGCTGGTACCCGGCGGGAGGTCGATGATCAGAAAATCAAGCTCTCCCCATTCCACATCCTCGATGAACTGCTTGATGGCTGCCATCTTCATCGGCCCCCTCCACACCACAGGCGTGTCGCGGCTGGAGAGGAGAAGAGCCATGGAGGCTGCCTTGATGCCGCCGGCATCTGCTGGTTTTATCCCATCCTCCCCCAGCACCAGACTCCGGTCCTCAATTCCCAGGAGCTTTGGTATATTCGGGCCGGTGATATCGGCGTCCAGAATGCCGACCTTAAATCCATCCAGCAAGAGGGCCCGGGCGAGGTTGACCGATACCGTGCTCTTGCCTACTCCACCCTTGCCGCTGGCGATGATGATCTTATGTTTGATCTTGCTCCCCGGGTCAACTTCGCATGTGACTGCTTCGCCGCTATTCCGGCTGGGGCAGGTGCCCTGATGAGTGCATGTCTCGCAATTTTCATTATTCTCCGTCATCGAAAACCATCCATTTGAGGATTTTTAGTTATCCTCTGCCACGGCTTTTGCTTCCCAGAAAGCAGAGCTTTCCTCCTTCGATCCTTCTGGTGATCAGACCATCGTGCTCCAGGATCTTGCAGTATTTGATGGCATCGCTATCAGTAAGATCATGAAGGCGGCAGATCTCCTCCAGGGTAGAGGGCGAGCGGCATAAGCTGTCCAGGATTCTGTTGCGAATATCAAACGGGACCCTCCAGTCCCAGTCGGGAATCAGCTCAGCTCCTGGGAAGATCTCCAGCATCCGAACCATCTCCTCCTCGCTCAGGGGTCGGACCGGCTCTGCCGGAGTCCTGACCACGGTGTTCAGCTGAATTCTGTCCGGCTCAGTCGATTCCGCCGCTCGAGCTATGAGATCTGCCTCATGGTCATTGATCCCAGCCACCAGCATCACCTCCAGCCAGATCTCTCCCGAGTACTCCCGGCGAAACTCCTTGAGGCCTTGAATTATCTCCTCGATCTTCAGGCCCGGATCAGGCCGGTTTATCGCCTGGAAGGCAGCGGGAGAAGCGGCATCTAGGGAGGGAAGGACAATATCCGCTGCTGCAACCTCCTTTCGAACTGCAGGGCTGGTAAGAAGGGTGCTGTTTGTGATCACCGCCACTGGGCGGGAGACGGTCTCTTTAGCGAAGGCCACCACCCTTCCCAGATCCTGGCTCAACGTCGGCTCTCCCGAACCGGCAAACGTCAGGTAGTCGAAGGGCTCATTCCTCTTCTCCCTGATCTCCCCGAGCACCTTTTGCGGAGGTACAAACCGTCCCCGTCCGCAGGTCAGGCAATCGGTCCGGCCCAGCTCGCAGTAGATGCAGTCCAGATTGCAGGTCTTGTGCCTGAGCAGGTCCACCCCCATGGATAGCCCCAAGCGGCGGGAGAGCACAGGTCCGAATAGATATCCCATGTTTTCTGTTCCTGTCCAATGTCTGCCGAAGCAGCCCTTTAACGCTTAAACATTTGCATGCAATTGAATTCTATTTGCACAAAGCTTAATAGACTGCCATGCCCATGAATCGGCATGGACAAGGCTCATGAACTCATAAAGAAGCTCGGCCAGAGCGATGACTATTTTGAACGTCAGAAAGCGGCATGGGCCCTGGTAAACCTGGGTGACGAGGCGGTTGATGCCGTTGCTGAAGCCCTGGAGAAGGGCGAGTTCTCAGACCTGCGCTACAAGTCCGCCTGGATCCTGGGCAAGACAGGATCTGCCAGGGCGTTAAAGCCTCTCTGTTATGCCCTGCTCAGTGATCCGGATCATGTGGTTCGCGAGTGGAGCGCAGCCGCTATGGAGGCACTGGGCAATCAGGAGGCAGTACAGCCTCTGGTTTTGGCCATGAAAAGAGACGGCTCCAGGGATGTACGCTTGAGGGCGGCGATGGCCCTCCGCGCTTTAGAGGCAGCAGAGGCTTTCAGAGATCTTCTGAGCTATGACGATCCCGAGGTCCGGGGGATGGCCACCACCGGCCTCGCGAAGATCGGCTATGCTCAATCCCTGCCGGATGTGGCCCGGCTGATGACAGATGAGAGTGCGGAGGTTAGGCGAAGGGCGGCAGCCTACATGGGAGAGATAGCCCGCGAAGAGGGCATTGAACCCCTCACTCGTGCCCTGCAAGACGATGAGGTGGATGTACGCTGCGAGGCCTTGAAGTCCCTGGGAAAGATAAAAGGGGAGAGAGCCGCAGATCTAGCTCTTGCCGCTCTGCCGGACAAAGAATGGAAGGTGCGCTATACTGCCGTGACTGCTCTGGGGGAGATAGGCCACGACAAAGCCCTAGATGCTCTGATAGAGGTCATGTTCAGCCAGGATGACGAGGAGATCAGAGCCTGGGCGGCCTGGAGCCTGGGTGAGATCGGGGATGAGAGGGCGATAGAGCCGCTGAAAAAGGCTTACAAGACCTGCCCCACTGAAGTGATGAAGAGGGCCCGGGATTCGCTGGTGGAGGTGTTCGGAGAAGAGGTCTAGCTCCGACTCCACCATTGTTGTTCAGAGCTCATCCAGAACTCTCCTCAGATGCTCTTTGCTCCGCCTGATCTCCTCTGTGCTGGGGGAATATCCCTCCTGCTCCCTTTGTACCTCTTCCATCGCCCGGGTTAAAATCTCCATAGTCTCCACTGACCCCGGACAGGACGGGTTTACTACCACCTGATCGGAAGAGCCGTAGACCCCAAGGAATGGAAATATGCGGCAGGACCAGGGACGGGCAGCATAGATCTTGCAGCCGCCCGCCAATCGGTCATAGAACTTGCAGGGGAGGATGTGCTTGAAGTCCAGAACTCCGGGCTTTTTGGGATCGGGAATAGTGTACTTTTTCAGGGCCCTGTTCAGGGGGATTTTGAGATGCTTTGCCAGTTGTGCAGCATCCTCGGGCCGCAGGCGGATGGGATCTCCGGTGGTGCAGCATGTCCCGCACCGCTGACACCGGAAAAGAATGTGGCAGGCCATGCGGGTGTAATCTGCCGGGGTGTACTTCGGCTGATCAAGCCGCGGGAAGACCTCTCCGTCAGGGAGCATCGTAGCCTTCAAGAGCAGAACTGCGACCTCTTTTGGATCCTTTTCCCCTTCCGTCATTTATGCTATTGTTCTCAGATAGGCATCCTTTTCAATCTTGCCCTTCCTCTTAATGCCATGTCCAAGGAAGTTGTCCTCATCGGCAGGTCCAACGTCGGCAAATCCACCCTATTCTGGGAGCTTACGGGAAAGAAGGTCCCGATCGGCAAGCGTCCTGGTATCACCCAGTACCCGTTCAAGACCAAGGTAGGGAATGTCTTCTATGTGGATATGCCCGGCTATGGCTTTATGTTTAGAGCAACTAAAGCCGATCAGGAGAAGACCAAAGATTTGATCGTCCATTATTTTGAAGAGCATGCCAGGGAGATTCTCCTGGCGGTGCAGGTAATTGACGCCGCATCCTTCCTGGATATAGCCGACCGCTGGGAGGGCCGGGGCGAGGTGCCGATGGAGATAGAGCTTTGGGAATTTCTGGACGATTTGGGCCTGGACTCGGTCCTGGCAGCGAACAAGATGGATCGAATAGCCAAGCAGGACAGGGATGGAGCACTGGATCTGATCTGCGAGCGTCTGGGGATGCTCCCACCCTGGACTCAGTGGCAGGACAGGATTGCTCCTATCAGCGCCAAACGCGGTCAGATCGAGCCCCTTCGAGCCATCATCTCCAGAAAGGTGGCCGTAGCCTGACTGGGCATGATTGAGAGCTATATTCCCTGGCCCTCAAACTCCTTTATCACTGCTTCTCTGATCTCATTGCCCACCGCGCTGGCCACGTTTCTCCCCGGAACTGTCGCTTCCAGCCTGAGGACCAGCTCTCTGCTTTTGCAGCTCGAGAGCTGGACGCTCAATGGCCTGTCCTTTAAAACCTGAGAATGGCCGCGCGCCTTCTCCAGAATTATCTCCCTCGCTCGATCTATGTCCGCTGCCTTCTCCAGATCGAAGTCAACCGACCAGGTTATTTCTTTTTCCCTGATCGTCCAGTTAATTACAGGTTCTGTGCTAATGATGCTGTTTGGAACAATGATTCTGCGGTTATCTGCGGTGCGAATCACCGTATGCCTCAGGGTCAAATCCTCGATCTGGCCATAATCGCCTCTGAAGTCCACCAGATCTCCCACCCGGAAGGGCTGGAATAGGGTGATGAATATCCCAGAGGTGAAGTTGGACAGGGAGTCCTTGGCCGCATAGCCTACAGCCAGGCCAAAGATCCCCGCTCCGGCGAGCATGGCAGTGGCGACCTTATGCAGCTGTGGAATTTGCAGTATAACCAGCATCAAGCCGACCAGATAAATGGTGGCGGAGGCGATCCTGCGGATCATGAGCTGCATGGTCTCGTCCATCCTCATCTCCGCCCGGTTTATGACTTTGGGGATATGAGTTCGTAGCATCTGATCTACGATTTCGGCCACAGCTCTGACCACAAATATTATAAAAATTATTACTATCAAGTTTACTATAATTGATACGGCATCTATCTCATGAATGGCATCTGCCAGCACCTGAATGGAGGCAAGATCTACATGCCTTCCGGCCATCAAATCCACCTTATACTGAATCTGGTCAGCTAAAAGCTGAGGATCGGCCAGACTAATCGCACGAGATAAGTCCATCGTTGAGGGGATGGAAAATGAATATTTAAAGCTTCTTCAAAACGATTTTTTTTAGGCATCCATCAGATCCATTTCTTCCGGTAGAAGTATGCCAGCATCACTGCCACCACCAGCAGCATCAGCACCAGGACTGCAGGATATCCATAGGGGTGCTCCAGCTCCGGCATGTGGGTGAAGTTCATGCCATAAAGCCCGGACAGGAAGGTCAGAGGGATGAATATGGTGGAGATGATGGTCAGGAGCTTGATCACCTCATTGAGCTTATTGCTCAGGCTGGATAGATAGGTCTCCAAAAGCGAAGCTGACATATCCCTGAATGTCTCTATGTTCTCGATCACCTGGATGGTATGGTCGTACACGTCCCTTAGGTAGATCCTGGTAGTTTCCGATATGAGGTGCGAGTCCATCCTCTGCATGCGGCTTATTGCCTCCCGGAGAGGCCAGACCGACTTTCGCAGAAAGAGCATGTCCCTTTTCAGATTGTAGATGGCGGGCAGGATTCCCGGCTCAGGATTGGAGACCACTGAGTCCTCCAGCTCCTCGAACCTATCGCCCAGCTTCTCCATGATCACAAAGTAGTGGTCGACGATCGAGTCGATCATGGAGTAGGCAAGGTAATCGGCACCCTGCTTTCTGATCCGGCCTTTGGACGTCCTCAGCCTCTCCCTGAGGGGCCGGAATATATCCACATCTTTTTCCTTAAATGATATTATAAAATTATTGCCAAAGATTATGCTCACCTGGTCCATGTCGATATTGAAGTCCCCTATCTCATCGTCATCCTCCGCTTCCTCATAGTAGAGCATCTTGAGGACGATGAATATGTAGTCCTCGTAATCCTCAACCTTGGGGCGCTGGTCGGTCAGAATGTCCTCTAGAACCAGGGGGTGCAATCCATAGCATGCTCCCAGCTTTTCCAGAGAATACACCTGCCGGGGACAGTCCACGTTGATCCATATCATATAGGGGCGGTCCCGGAATATCAGACAGTCCTCAACCTCATTGGTCTCCGTCTCTAGAAAGTGATTCTCATCGTACTCTATCACTGTAAACCTGGGCAGCTCTCGAGCCTGAACTTCGGGAGAAGTGGCCGACCCATTGGGAACTGGAACTGAATCCGAGTCTGAGGCCTGGATATCCGGCTCTTTTTCTGATTGGATTAAGGGCGATGCAGAAGGGGATCCAGCAGGCGAGGGCTTGATGGGAGTATCCGCGCCGCTATTGGATTGACGATCTGACGAATAATCCTCTTTTCCCGGTTCCTGCAAGATACTGCCTCCTATTTCCTCCGTTTGCTATATCTCTCTTCTGGGCACCTCTTAAATCATCCACCCAAAATGGGAAAGATGGTCGTCACCACCAAGAGAACAGTGAGGATGCTCATGATAATTGTTGTGCTCCAGGCGATCAGATTGAAGAGCTTTCCGTTGGTGTATTTTCCCATGATCTTTCTGTCATTAATCAGAATGAGGATGAAAAGCAGCACCATCGGCAGCAAAGATCCGTTAATCACCTCCGATAGGACCATTATCGCCAGCAGCGGAGCGTTGGGAATCAGTATGAAGATGGCACCGAAGGCGATCAGCAGGGTGAAGAGGAGGTAAAACTGTGGCGCATCCCCGAACCTCTTGTTCAGTCCGGAGTCCCAGCCCATCCCCTCACATAGGAAATAGGCTGTCGAGAGGGGCAGTATGGATGCGGCAAATAGGGAGGCATTGAGAAGTCCGAAGGCGAACAGCCATGCGGAGTATTCGCCAGCCAGAGGGAATAGAGCAAGAGCTGCGTCCTTCGCCGTCTCAATCCTTATTCCGCCCGCAAAGATGGTAGCGGCGCAGGTGAATATTATGAAATACGATACGACGTCAGTGATAAGGCAGCCCACATAGACATCCCATTTGGTGTACTTGTACTCGGAGATCTTGATCCCCTTCTCGACGATGGTGGACTGGAGGTAAAATTGCATCCAGGGGGTGATGGTCGTTCCCACGATCCCAATCACCATATATAGGTACCCAGACTCCAGGCTCAGGCTGGGAGTGACCGTCTGGGTGAAAAGAAACTTCCAGTCGGGCTTTAGCATCAAGCCGGATATGATATAGGTGATGTAGACCGAACTGGCGATGAGAAATACCTTCTCTAAAGAGCGGCGGTTGCCCATGACCACGATCGACCAGACCAGGACCGCGGCCGCGGGAACGGATACATATTTGCTCACCCCGAATATCTCCATGCTCGCCGCCACCCCAGCGAACTCCGCAGTAGTGGTGCAGAGGTTAGCGATAATGAAACCGAGGAGAAGGACCACCGTCGGCTTGACCCCGAAGCGCTCCCGGATGAGATCGGCCAGACCCTTGCCCGTGACCACGCCCATCCGGGCGCACATCTCTTGCACCACGAACAGAGCGAAGGTTATGGGTATGAGAAGCCACAGGAGAGAGTATCCAAAATGAGCCCCGGCGATGCTGTAGGTTGTGATTCCGCCGGCATCGTTATCCACATTGGCGGTGATTATCCCCGGCCCGATGATGGCCAGAAACACGGCCAGCCTGGCCAGGGATATCTGGGGAGCTCTGCCCCTCAGGCCTATACCCAATTGCATCAGTCCATCCCTCGGATCCTGCGCAGCTTATGGTAGTTCCAAGGCATGCGCTTCCTGAGGTCTTCGGGAATTATCTCATCTAAAGCATCGTCGAAGGTCACCATTCCCAGGATCCTGCCCTCCTCGTCCGCCACGGGCACGCACAGGAAATCGTATTTGGAGAGGAGGTTTGTGACCTCTTCGATGGTCGAGGTGGGAAGGACGCTCATAACCTCTTTTTTCATGAAGGTGCTCGCTATATCATCGGGTTCGGCTAAGAGCAGGTCGCGAAGAGACATGACTCCCAAGAGTTGACCTGAATCGCTCTGGACATAGATGTAATAGATCATATCCACCTCTCTTCCCGATCTCCTAAGAATGGAGAAGATATTCGATACCGTGCATCTGGAGGGGACGGCAACGTAATCGGTGGTCATGAGGCTTCCCGCAGAGCTATTGCTGTAGGCCATCAGCTCTCTGACCTCCTCCGCCTCCACCTCGTTCATCAGTTCCAGCACCTCGGTGGCCTTGTTCTCGGGCATTATCCCCAGGAGGTCGGCTGCATCGTCGGGATTCATGTTCTCCAGGATGTCAGCTACATCGTCGCTCTCCATCTGATTGACCATGGTGGCCTGGACCTCCGGGTCCACCTCTTCCATGGCCTCGGCGGCGGTCTCCTCGCCCAGGGAGTCGAGAATGAGAAGGCGATCCCTGTTGTTCAGCTCCTCCAGTATATCAGCTATATCCGCGGGATGAAGGTCATTGATGGTCTTTCTGGAGATCTTGAGGTGAAGGCTCCGTAGGTTGGGATCAAGGGGATCGATATAAGACCAGGGTACGATGCGGTTGGGCAGTCTTGCCATCAGGCCGCGAGAAAGGCCGCCAAATCCCAGCCTCCTGATTATCCCCTTGAAGCCTACGTCCACCCCCACCAGGCAGAGGGATCTCTTTACCTGGCCGAGGAGGATGTCGTTTACCCTCACCACCTTCAAGCCGTCTATATCCACGATCTGCCGGTCAAGAATGGTCTCGGTAACCAGGAACTCATTCTCAGAGAGCCTTCCCGGAGGGATCTCGTCCCTGGACACATCCAGGCGGATATCGCCATTGATGCTGCCAACGCTGGAAATGGGCAGGATGACCCTCTCTCTCAGGATATTGGAGGTATAGATGATGCGCGAGATCTCCAACAGGGTATCGCCAGGCCGGAGGGCGAGGTCTGAAAGCTTGCCTACAGCATTTCCCTCCCGATCGCTGATCTTCATTCCCTGCAGCTGGCTGAAAAAGCTTACCCGATTGGATCCATTTGTTGCTGCCTCCTTGACCCAAAGGGGGCCGGTGGCTGTGATCTTTTCGGCGATGCCCCTGGATGTGCGCCACATATCACCTCAATACTCTCATTGCGCCCTAGACAGGAGGGCTCTCCTCTTTCGCCCGATCCATGACCACAATCTCCAGTAGGTTCTTAACTCCTTCAACGGAACGGATGCGGTCGTTGATGATGGTCTTCAGCTCTTCCAGGCCACGAGACCAGACCTTGAGGAAGAGGTCGTACTCTCCTAATATTCCGTAGACCTCGGTTATCTCCGGGATCAAGATCAGAGCGCGAACCGCCCGATCATGGCTCTCGGAATCGGTCTGGACCAGCATGATGGCGGTTACTGTATAGCCAGTGGCAGCGGGACTAGCGCTGATGGTGAACCGCTCAATGACCCCCTGGGACTTCATGCGCTTCAGACGGAATTGGATGGTTGCATCGGCGATGCCTGACCTCCGCGATATCTCCTGCAGGCTCATGCGACTGTCCTCTCGAAGGTTAGTGAGAATGGTCCTATCTACCTCATCCAGCTCCAAGCTATCGCCCACATCTATCTTGTATTTCTTCAATAATTCTTCTTGATATTGGCAAAAAACCAATAATACCATATATAGATTCCTAATTGACCATTTTTTTGTTGTAGATCAAGCATTTTCAAATTACCCTAAAATTTTCATGGCTAGCGAGGTAATACCAGTTTGAATTTAGATACAAAATTTTAAAAAAATAAACATTTTAATAACTTGACGATCTTTGAACCTCGAAATCCCCTTCCAGGGACATACTGGATCCGATCTTGCTCTTGCCCAATCCACCCTGGGATGATGAATAATTATGGATGCCTTTAGAGCTGGACTGAGAGCTGGAGCTTGCACTCTCTGAACCGACTGCTGTGCGGCCGATCCCGGATACGGGTGAAGCCATTGGATCTTTGCCGGATCCGATCCGGTCAGAAGCATTGACTGCGGTTGCATTATGAGCAGTGGTGTTGAGCGCAGTCCAGTTCAGTGTTCTTGTGTTAATGATCGAGGCATTTTCCGCGCTGGAATTTTTGGAATCATTGGAGGATAGATTGATGAGCTTTGATAGATCGACAGTTGAGCCATTCGATTGGACAGTATCAATACCGATGCTAAAGAATGTGCTGTGCTTGTTATTTGACTGGTTGCCGTTGGATACGGGACCGCTCTGCCAATCAGCGATCTTATCCTCCATGCTCTGAGCATCTATATTCATTGAGCCAGATATGGGTGTAGCAGATCCGGTGATAGTAAGCCCTTCAGATTCGATGCCATCCGCGGCCAGAAGGGAAAGCGATGCCGTTCCAAGGACAATTAATACTGCCATTACTGCCTTCACAGTTCCACCTTCATGCTATTAGCATTATAGATGAGATAATACAATTTTAATCTTCCTATGAAAGCCCTTTGGATAGAATCTGGCTAATGTGCGAAATCTGCGCGTCCTACAGTTATATTATCTTTCTTCCCATAGCCTTTTATTTTCACTTCTCCAATCCTATCAATTATTAGAATCATCGAGGATGGCGCTAAATATGATAGAGATTGGCGATGTTGCCCCGGACTTCTGTCTGCCCGGAGCAGGGGGTCAGGAGATCTGCCTTAATGCCCATAGCGGCAAATGGCTGGTCTTATACTTTTATCCCAAGGATAACACCAGCGGCTGCACCCGAGAGGCTATGGACTTCACTGCCCATCTGCCTGATTTTCGCAAGCTAGGCGCAGAGGTGGTGGGAATCAGCCGGGACAGTCCTGCAAGCCACGAGAAGTTCGCCGCCAAGCACAGCCTGAAGGTGACGCTTTTGAGCGATCCGGACCATAGGGTCACCGAGTCTTATGGGGCCTGGGCGCTGAAGAAGATGTACGGCAAAGAGAGCTATGGGACTGTCAGGTCCACCTTCCTCATCGATCCAGAGGGAAAGATAGCATACATCTGGAGGAGGGTCAAAGTGGATGGCCATGCCGCTGCAGTATTAAAAAAATTGCAGAAGCTGCAGGAAATATAGGATCTATCTGGAGAGCAGAATTGATGGGGCAGGAGGGCAAAAGCCCCTCGCTGCTGCCCATTGTTCTCAGCTTGATCGACATTGGATCTTTTTTCAGCCCTACATCTACATGATATCGTTTGTGTTTAGCGAGGTTATAGGCTCGACAGTGCCGGGGGTAGCATTGCCCGCTGGTGTTTCCGCTGATGTATCATCCTTGGTCTGCTGTTTGAGCCTCTCTCTCGCGGCAGCAAGCCTGGCCTTGGTGGAGCTGACGCTGGAATTGATGTTAGAGGCCACGGTTGCGTTCTGAGCTGTGGTGTTGTTGGCCGCAGTTCCAGCTACAGCACTCTCGTTTGTCGCTGCAGCGGCCAATGCAATCGGCTGGACTGCTTGCCCGGCAGGCTGAGCTGCGGAGACATTTTGTGCTCCCGCCGTCCCATAGACCTGCTCATTTGTGAGCTGCAGATAGTCGTTATTAAAGTCAATGACAATGGGACTATCGGTATAGTAGCCATACACCAGAGACACAGGCCTGCTCTGCAAAGAGATGCCGCTGAAGCCCACCAGCACACGATCCTGGCTCGCGTTTCCAGTAGCTATGACCTCAGTATCGAATCCCGCAGTTGCACTATACGGCCAGCCCCACTGATCAAGAAGGACGAAATTCTCTGGACTGAATACTACATCCTGGGTGCCATTGTTCTGCCCACGGACCTGAACCACTATTCCCTGCTCGTCTGGGTTTATCAGCCAGTCTGTGATCCCATAGTACCTTATCAGCAGAAACTCATTGCCGGCTTTTGGTGTAGCCCACCAGTTGATATTGATGGGTCTTCCGCCCTCAGGAGTCACAGTAATCAACTTGAAGAGGCTGTCCTTTGGAACCACGAAATAGACCAGCTGCCTTCCCTCGTTCAGGGGTTTGTACATCGCTGGATCGTAAACAGCATCATACTGATCCATCATTTGATATGTGGCATTCGAGGCGTTCAGAAGCCCGGTATCCACCTTCAGGACCTCCTCACTATCATTTAACTCATATGGCATCCTGATTGAACCAAACAGGACTACTGTAGCATTTCCATCGCTGGCCTGCAGAGGGTAGGCTCCTGCCGGGCCCATAGCCAGTGCCAGTAAGAAGGCCGGAATAATTAAACACATCTTATTCATTGAATATCCCCACTTTTGCCATCATCTCTCATGAAATGGCTGACTTCATGCTTTTCACCTTTAAATTGCATTCTGCTATTGTCTGTATTTTATCATCCGGTTATATACATTTTATCCAGGATTCTTCCGACCAGGATCCCTGTACCATGCCCCCGAGAGCTATTGGGAAACCTATATCTCCCTGTTCTTTCATATCCAGCGGCGGTGTTCTTAATTGTCAATGCCTATCCTTGTAACCTGCGGCCTCCCTTACGCCAACGGGCCCTGTCATCTGGGCCACCTAAGAACCTATGTACCAGCGGACATCTTCGTCCGAGGATTGAGAAAGATGGGCAAAGAGGTGCTCTTCGTCTGCGGCTCGGATTCCCATGGAACCCCGATCGTGGTCAATGCCGAGGCTCAGGGAATGACCCCCAAGGCTCTGTCCATCAAGTATCACCAGCACTTCGATGAGATCTTCCAGGGAATGGAGATTGATTTCGACTTCTTTGGCGATACTGACGATCCTGCTTGCCACAATCGCACCAAAGAGATGGTAGAAGCTCTCATGGAGAACGGCTACGTCTATCCCAGGGAGATCGATCTTGCCTATTGCCCCAAATGCGAGCGCTTCCTGCCGGATAGATATGTGGAAGGGGAGTGTCCCTACTGCGGCAAGCCCGCCCGGGGAGACGAGTGCGACATGGGATGCGGTCGCCACCTGGAGCCGGGAGAGATCAAGAATGCCATCTGCAAGGTCTGCGGCGGCAGGGCAGAGTACCGCAAACAGACTCATTACTTCTTCCGCCTCTCTGAATTCCGGGACTTTCTGCTCGAGCATCTGCAGACCCTGGGAGGAACCGCCTCGGCCAGGAACTATGCCACGGAATGGGTGCGCTCGGAGCTCAAAGACTGGTGCATAACCCGCAATATGGCCTGGGGGGTCCGATTTCCAGGCAGCGACGACCTGGTGGTCTACGTCTGGGTGGACGCTCCTATAGGCTATATCGCCTTCACTGAGGAGTGGTGCGCCAGGTCTGGCCGGGACTGGGAGGACTACTGGAAAAAACCTTCCCAGATCATTCACTTCATCGGCGGAGATATCGTCTATCATCACTGCATCTTCTGGCCGGCGATGCTCAAAGGAGCGGGATATACACTGCCCTCGGCAGTAGTTGCCAGCGGCATGCTCAAGATCGATGACAAGAAGTTCTCCAAATCTCGGGGCAATGTCATCTGGGTGAAGGACGACTACATGGACCGAGGATTGCATCCCGACCTTCTGCGCTATTACCTGGCCAGCTATACCGCTCATAATAAAGAGGTCAACTTCGCCTGGAACATATTTGCCGATAAGGTCAACTCCGAGCTTGTGGGGGCTTTTGGCAACTTCATCAACCGGGCCCTCACCTTCAGCGTGAAAAACTTCGAGGGAAAGGTGCCTGAGGGCAAGATCGATGCTGATGTTTTGGCCCGGATCGAAGAGACCATGGCTGAGGTTGTATCCGGCCTGGAGGAGTACGAGTTCAAGAAGGCCACAGACAGCGTGATGACCCTGGCCGATTATGGGAACACCTACTTCCAGAGCCATGAGCCCTGGAAGCTGGTCAAAAGCGACAAGGATGCCGCAGGCTCTGTCCTTCGAAGCTGCCTGCAGATCGCCAAAGCGCTGGTAATTCTGATGGAACCGGTAATGCCCGCAAAGATGCAAAACGCCTGGAAGCAGCTGGGCATGCCAGGAGAGGTCAGTAAGATCGCTTTAGAAGATGCTCTTGTGCCCCTGGACTCCGGCCAGAGCCTGGGAACCCCTGAGATCCTCTTTGACCGCCTGGAGGAGAAATTCGTCAAAGAACTGGAGAAGATCTTCATGGATAGGATAAAAGAGGCCGGATCCAAAGGCAAGGGAACGCAAGATAAGAAGAAAGAAGAGATCTCCTTTGAGGATTTCCAGTCCATGGATATAAGAATAGGGGAGATCAAGAATGCAGAGGCCATTAAAGGCTCAAACAA
>NZ_DAKC01000049.1:0-7363 GCF_002496465.1 Methanosaeta sp. UBA356
CTTCTTCATGTTCTCCTGTTGCATAAGATAATCAGCAATTGCAGGAGATATTAACTTCTTCATGTTCTCCTGTTGCTCAAGATAATGAGAAAATGCAGATTGCCTTAAATCTTCAATTTCTTGTGCTTTGGATTCTTCTTCTGTCCTATGTTCTTCTACCTCTTCAATATATTCTTTCTTAATACTTGTTTTTAAATATTTATTGGAATACATTAAGAACTTATCCAGAGCATACATATAAAATATTTCTTTAGTATTACGATTGAACTCTGAAATTAATTCTGGTCTAGGACCAATTTGTTTACTGGAGGGGGGCTTCCACCACCAATCTTTCTTTGTTTCATTAGTGACAAGAATTACAGGCAGTTTTTTTTCTTTGGCCATGTCAATAATTTGAAACCATAATATAAGATCTCCATAGATTTTAATGCCTTTTTTTTCAGGATTGTCTTTGTCTTCAAATCCTGGTGGTAATTCCTGCGAATATCTTAATAATCCATGTGTCATCGGTTAAGCCCACCATTCCTCTGTGTATCTCCTTCTATTCACATGCGGGTCGAGTGCTTCACTGAAGCTAATTCTCAATGAAGTTATAAAAGAAGTATCCAATCCCAGATATTCAAGAACATCTGCCAACAGATAGTTGGCTTTCTCGGAGAATACAGTCCCCCATCTCAGCTGAGTGAATCGAACGACCTTTTCTCCGGGATTTAGTCTACGTATAATTGTATAAATTTTTCTGCTTATTAATAGCGTTAGTATCGCAATCCAGATAAAAGCCTCGATGACTTGCGGATTAGACGTAGGGACAACATCCAATGCATATTTGCTCTTGAGCTCCTTGAAAAGAATCTCTACCTCCCATCTTGCTCCGTATAATCTGGCTACTTCTTCAGCTTTCAGCAGATCCGTTGAGAGATTGGTTATATATAGATGGTACTTGTCTTCATCCTCGTTGTATACTGCGACCAACCTGAATCGCTCACTGTCCTTTTTCTCCTTTCCCCGATAGGCTCGACGGTTGAATGTTACTTCCACCTCGACATCCAGCACCTGTCTTTTCAAGTTCTTAAGGACATCCTGAAGCTGCTTTCCCCGAACATCGATGCTCCGGCCTCGATGAGTTCGGTAGCTTTCGATAATTAGGGGATTGGCGTTGCTTTTCAGCCTGGATACGAAGTATCCGCCGTTTTCCTTGATTCGGGTGAAGACTTGATACTTATAGAATCCTAGATCGATAAGCAGGATGCGATCTTTTATCCATGGTCCTATCTTGAGTGTCTTCAGTTCATTGGTGTTCTCAGAGAACAATGCCACGCTCTTAGGGCCGCTAGCTATGGCACTGGTCAATACTGCAACCTTGACACCGGCTGCCACTTTGCGTGATCTGGTAGCTGGCCAGATATCTGCCAGCTTTTCGTGCAACCTTATGATGGTGCTATCCTGGATCAACACGTCTTCGAAAGGCGATAGCCGATCACTGAGGGTTCGATTGGGCTCTTGAGCCAAGTGTTCGAGGCCATGAGATACGCATTCGCGGAGGAAGGTTACTAGTTCAGGGGTAAAGCGATAATACCAGCTGCTATCACTTAAAATCAGATTTGATGCCGACTCATAGTTGCGCTTCAGACCAGCAAGGGTTCGCTGCAGAAATGTCCCATAACCTATAGCAAGTGTCCAGAACATGATCACGGGATCGATCTTGCGCTCGCGCTTTATCAGTCCTGTCTCTTTTGCTTTGTCTCTGAGCCATTCCGGCGGAAATAGCTCACAAAGCGTCCGCTCAATTAGATTTTTGTCATCGAATGAATATTGCCTGGTCAACTCAATCGACCCCCTTCGGATCTAAGAGAGTCTCTATAATATTTATATGTTATTAACCAGGCTATCTTTACTATCATATAACTTGGATTGCATCAAAAGAGAGGAGTGCTATATAAAGCAAGCCTTAACCGATGACGTATGCTTAATAATCCATCTTTGCAAATTTCCTCAAGTTTTTCCGAAGAGTAGGGTTTTCCCACCTTATCAATAAACAATTTGCTGATGCATTCATCAATGTAACTCAGATCCTTTTTTGGATCGGGATAATTTTCTACAATAAGCATTAATTCCTCTTTAATTCTTGAAAATTCGTCTTTTAATTTTTTCATTAATTTATCTTTAAGCTCATGGGTTGAATCATGTTCATCCATTCCTTTCTTTCCTTTTATTTTTTTTTCAGCATATTCAGGATAATCAATTATTATATCTATCAAAAATTTGTAATTATCTTCTTGATTTTTCTTTATTCTCTCTTTATTATCATAATATTCCAGGGCAACTTGGTGTGGAATCCATATGCGATCGGAGACTTTCTCAAAAGTTTCTATTATTTCTTTGCGTACTTCTGATGAATAAGAATATAAATCAAGAAGAACATTTGTATCCACAACAAATACGCATTTATTCCATAGATAATCAAATTCCTCACTACTTAATCTATAACTCGGAAGAATGCAATCCATAGCTAAAATCCTCCGATTCCTTCTATTTCAACTTGATATTAAAGCATTATGCTCTTCCTAATCATATCGAGCTATCAATCTTCCGATAAGCTTATTCATTTATTTAATAATTATATTAAAGATTTAATGGTAATATTCTGAGTCTTTCTAATGGATGTCAGTCTCCTGGTGTCGATAGCGGTCTAAATGTGTCCAATAGTAGCGGGATAAATTGTCCACCTGCCAATCCCTTGGGTTGAAACCGTCATGCCTGGATAGGCACCCATGAGGCATGAAAATTAGGTCATGGCATGAAAGCATGTCAAGACATCAATCACACGCAGGAGAGATTGCATCGATATGCATGAGCCACATTGGGAAGGATCTCGTTTGAAAAACAGGAATGGCAAGGAAATAAAGTGGAGTGAACCCCTGATAGTAGACAGGTAGTTAAGCAACGGTATTTAAAGCAACCTCCAATTCGAACTGATCCGGAGATCTATAATCCAGTGCCGAATGCAGTCTCTTCTTGTTGTAAACCTTCTCAATGAAATGCCAGATGTTTTCATAGGCATCTTCAAATGTTCCGTACTCATTAAGATATACCTCCTCGACCTTTAGAGTCTTGATAAAGCTCTCAGCAAATGCATTGTCATATGGATTTCCTTTTCTGGACATGCTAATCAGAATGTTATGGTCTTTAAGACAGTCAACATAATCTTTAGATGCATACTGCACCCCTTGATCCGAATGATGGATGAGACCGGTTAGAGATTCTGACCATCTATTCCTCAATGCCTTTGCCAATGCATTCATGGCCAGCTGGCTTCCCAAACTCCGGCCTAGATCCCAGCCGATACACTTTCGGCTAGCGAGATCCAGGATCACTGCCAAATAGATATGCTCATGTCGAAGCTGGATGTATGTGATATCCGATGCCCAGATCTGATTCAATCCGGTTACTGTTGTACTCTTCAGAAGGTTTGGATATACCGGCAGTCCATGGCTGGAATCAGTAGTTACTGGCTTGAACTTCTTTTTATGGCACAACAGGCTATCCAGATGCATGAGCCTCAGTACTCGCTTGTGGTTAACAAGATAGCCGCGATGCTGGAGCTCTGCCGTAATCCTTCGATAGCCGTATCCGGGAAATTCCAGAGCTATATCTTGAATCTCGTCTCTGAGAACGGTATTTTCGGTATTATCAGATAGATTTGCCTTCTGCTCTATTCGCCATTTGCAGTAGCCGCTGCGACTTACATCCAATACCTGACATGATTGAGATATGGACAACTGAAGGCTGCTCGAATGTGCTTCCTGGATAATCATGTACTGCCTCTTAGTGTTGGTTTTAGTCTCTCCTCTCGGACCTTCTTCTGGGTCATGGCGAACGCTTTTTTTAAAAGTTCGTTCTCGGCATGAGCCTGACCAAGCAGCCTCTCAAGCTCGGCAATCCTGGCCTCGTACTTGCACCGGTTGCCATTGCCACTGAACGCTCTTTCAGGATTCTCGGCTAGTTCATCTCGCCACCGGCAGGGAAGACTGGGATGTATGCCGTTCTCGCGGGCGATTTGAGCAAGGGGTTTCCCGGACTCAAGCTCGGCTACTACTGATATCTTAAATTCTCGGTCGTAGCGCCGTCTGGTCTTTTTCATGTGATTCCCTCCATGAGTTGCCATTGTTTAACTCATTGTCCACTCGGAGGGGTTCACTCCAAAGAGTATTCAGAAGATACGGTAGTCAAGGGCTCAAAAGATAAATTTACAGAATTAATTAAAAATTCTTATAAGGTTTTGCTGACCAGAGGCCTAAAAGGCTGCTATGTCTGCTTTATGGATAAGGATACAGAGCGGTTTGTGAGAAGTAGGATGGAGAACCCAAACCGCGATTGCTTATTGTATGCAGGACAGAAGGGGCTGCAACTCCAGGTCAGTGGATCGCATCACGATGGATGCAGGCTTGGAGCAGATCGACGGCACGATAAATATAATCGTAGATAGATCTCTCTATGGAGCCCAAAGAGCGAATTTTAATGATTATGTTGAAGCCCGTATAGGTGTTCTCATACCTGCGAGTAAGAGTTTTCTCACGTCGATTCAAGACAATGCTCATGTGTTCAAGCCATAGATTTTGTCGCCTGCCCAATAAGCCGCAAGCAAAGATACAATGACGATCAATACAATCAAAAAACTAAAATGCAGTGGATGCGATAAGGGGGCTGATGATCAGCGGAGAGCTGAGCAACCTGACCGTCGATGTCCTAGCCATACTGGTCTTCGATGTGGTGGTCTTCGCCCTGGCATCGTTGAGCTTCAGGAAGATTATAGAATGAGATGATAGAAAAAGAGATGATCGAGTAGGAAATGATAGAATAGAGATGATAGAGTAACGAGGGGCAAGTGCATTGATCGATAATAAAATTAAACCTAAAAATATCCTGATATACGGCGCAGGGGCGATAGGCTCCCTTATGGGCTATCTGCTCTCCGATCCACCCTCTGAAGATGGGGCCACAATCGAGAATGTAGCCCTCCTGGGCAGGTCCGGGCATATGGAGAAGATCAGGTCCGAGGGGCTGCAGGTGGAGGCCTCCGAGGGCATGACGCAGGTGCATTTCAGGCACCTGTTCACCGACCTTGATGAATTTGCCAGATCCGACTTTCATCCGGATGTGGTTATGATATGCGTCAAGACCTATTCCCTGCCGAAGCTTTGCGAAGAGATTGCCCAGTCAGGTCTCGATGGCAAGCTGAAAGATGCCCTTTTCCTCCTGCTGATGAACGGCATGGGAAACCGGGAGCTGTTCGAGACCCTGGTCCCCGGAGCCCTGGGGAGGATTCATGAGGGTATCACCTCCAACGGGGTCAAGCTCGCCCGGGAGGGCAAAATCGATCTGAAGGGCAAGGGGGCGACTGTCATCGAAAAGAGCCTCCCGCAGGAGTTGGAGCAGTTCATGAAAACCCGATTTGAAGAGCGGGGATTTCAGATTGAGTTCTCAGCAGACTTCAAGAGACAGCAATGGAATAAGCTCTTCATCAACTCGGTGATAAATCCAATAGCCGCCCTGTCCCGGCAGCAGAACAAAGTCATCCTCTCTCCCGTTTTGCAGAGCGCTGTGAGAAGGGTAGTCGGGGAAGGGGTGGCGGTCGCCCGTGCGGAGGGGTTGAGCTTTGATCCCGATACTGTTTTAGAGCTGGTCCTCACCGTGGCCGAGAAGACGGGGGAGAACAGCTGCAGCATGCTCCAGGATATCCTGAAGAACAAGACCACGGAGATCGATTCAATAAACGGCTATATCGTCCGCCTGGCCGAGGAGCATTCTATCGCAGTTCCCGTGAACGAGGCATTATACAGCCTGATTAAAGCAACTGCCAGGGGCTCGTAAGATTTGAATCTAGATATGGGAAATCCATAACCCTTCCTCAGGCAGGAGAGATCCTCGTGGACTGGTTTGCATTCTCTATTGCTGGAGCCGCCTGCCTGGCGGTCACGGGGATCATAGACAAGTTCTACCTGGGAAGGTATGTCCGCAATACCCTGGCATATCTATTCGTCCTGGTGGTGATTCAGCAGGTATTTCTCCTGCCCGTCCTGGCCTATGCCGGCCTGGAGTTCGTCTATCCTCAGAGCCTTTATGCCCTGTCCATCGGAGTGGTGCAGGTGATTCTCTGGGCGGCATATTTGCGCGCCCTCAAGGTGGAGGAGACGAGCAGGATTGCCGGCCAGGTCTACGTATTTCCGGTATTCGTCTTCCTGG
Organism: Methanosaeta sp. UBA356; assembly: GCF_002496465.1. Taxonomy (NCBI): domain Archaea; kingdom Methanobacteriati; phylum Methanobacteriota; class Methanomicrobia; order Methanotrichales; family Methanotrichaceae; genus Methanothrix; species Methanosaeta sp. UBA356. Next base: position 6,244 of record NZ_DAKC01000049.1, read on the forward strand.
GGGAGTTCTTCCTTTTAGGCGAGACCCTGCGGCCCTCTGACTATGTGGGCGGTGCCCTGCTGGTCTTGGCCGCTTTGCTCATCTCCTACCACCCGGCCTCCCATCCTGGAAGAATCGCCGGAGGAGGCAGGATCTCCCCTGCTCTGAAGTACATGGCAGTCTTCTGGGTCTTCACTGCCGCATACTCTTTGGCCTCCAAGTACCTGCTCGACTACATGACCGAGTGGCATCTGATCGTCTGGTCGTCGCTCGGCAGTCTGATAGCGGTCTTAGCCTTCCTGGCCAGAGGAGAGGTTCGAAGCGAGGTGGGGGGCTATTTCCGGTCCGGTCCGAGGCTGATCTCGATTCTTTTTTTGAATGAGCTGTTCGACTTCCTGGGAAGGGGATCGCTCATATTTGCCTACGCCCTGGGGTCAGTGGCCCTGGTATCGAGCGTCTCCGCTCTGCAGCCCTTCATCACCCTGATCTATGTGCTGATTCTGGGCTTCTTCTTGCCCGGGATGCTGGTTGAGGACTCAGACGGGAGGACGATTGCGCTGAAGATCGGGGCCACTGTACTGATCGTTGCCGGGGTGTACCTGGTGTCTTGACTGGAATGGGCTCGTGGTATTAAATGAGGAGGAACTCAGGCTTAGTCAGCCGTTCCGAAAAATCACAAGTACTTTTTGCAGCAGGAGCCAGAAGATTACACTCAAATCCTTTCATAACAGTGAGGACATAAGGATTGAAAATGAAGCTCAAGATCACTCTCGCCGGTCCAATGGTGCATGATATCGGCTACCGAGTGTTCTTGCTCAAGAACGCAATGAAAACCGCTCTGCCAGGGCTTTCTACCTACAACTGGGAAGGAGATGGCAGGCAACAGGTAATTGCCCTGGTAGAAGGGGATGAGGCTCGAATCAAAGCATTCCTCAAAAAGATTGAGAAGGATAGGCCAGGGCTTGCTCAAGTTACTGAAGTGACCTCTGAGCCCTACGAAGGCGAGGTTGGTCGAACCAGCGAGGTCGCCATGCTCTGCTCATTTGTTCAGCTGGATAAGGCCATCCCGCTGCTCCTTGATATGAGAGACGATCTGAAGGCGGTGCGGAAAACTTCTGACGCAACCCTCGATGAGGTCAGA
>NZ_DAKC01000049.1:7598-19396 GCF_002496465.1 Methanosaeta sp. UBA356
CTGATGCGACCCTTGAGGAGATCAAGGGCATGAGGGCAGACATCCAGCCTGGATACGCCTCGAACTTCCGGCAGATGCAATCCGATATCAGGGCTATAAAGGAACGCCTGGGGATGCCTTGATCATAACGCAATTAAATGGAAAATTCGCCAGGCGGGCCCAGGTGAAAGTTTAAACTGCTTTTTGAGAGGCTCGAATGATGTTGGATATCGGCATGGTCGATTTCTTAAATCCAGGGATATTATCAAGGCTAAGATTGATCTACACAGACTGTTTTTTTTTGTGCACGCCGCGAGTCGGGCCTTCGGCCCTCCCGCGCTAATGCCCTGGGCCCCCTCAACGCCGGGGAGGCTTGGATACAATGAAGGCAAGCCGTTGAAGGTTTTATATATTAATACAAACATTTTCATGTGCAGAAAGAAAAGGCAAAACATAATATTTTGGCTCCTCGCTAAATTGTGTTGGTAATGCACGGCAGAGAATTTTCTTTGTGCCTTTGTTCCTTTGTGGTGAAGTCCAAGCATCCCGATTTCACCAGAGAGACAGAGGCAAAAAAACGAGAGCGAAATAGTGGCATAGAAAACAGCGAAGAACCCAATATCATTTCCCGATCTCCCTCTCGATCATCTCCGCCGAGACCGCTGTTCCCCGGCAGGTGTGCATGTTTAAGGAGAGAAGCAATCCTACGACTCTCTCATCCTGCACCAGAGCTGAGCCGCTATCCCCGGGTCCCGGGAGATCTCCCGGAGGCAGGATGACATAGACGATGGACCAGGAGGAATCGGATACCCGGCAGGCAATGGAATGGCGGGCGTTCACAAGCTCTGCCTCGCCCGGATGAGGCTTGCCCAGAATCGTCAACTGGCAGGGAGCGAGAATGGGAAAAAAGGCCAGATCGGCATCACCAGGAATATATGAGACCCGGCAAGTGATCCCGCCCAATCTCAGCTCTCTTGTCCCCACCTGTTGAAAAATATGGGCGGGAGCCACGCCCGCAAAGCCGCCGCGCCAGGGAATGATCGCCCCGATCACTCCGCCGGAGCGGCCGGCTATGAATTGGTCGCCTGATCTGATCACGGTATTGGGATTAATTTTGGGATCTGATATCCGCCCGGAACTCTCGAATACCTCAAATGTACTGCTGGATGAGCCCCTCAGGCTCAGCCATGTGGTTCCTCTCTTTGAGCAGGATCTTGGCTGCCGCCCTCTCGAAGTCGCTCTGGTAGACGGTAGTCCTCTCCTCCCGGATAGCATACATGCCCGCCTCTGTGGAGAGCGCCTTCAGATCAGCTCCGCTTGAGCCCTCGGAAAGCTCGGCTATCAGCCGCAGGTTCACGTCCCGGTCCAGGTTCATGCCCTTGGTGTGGATCTTGAGAATCGACTCTCTCGCCTCCTTGCTGGGCAGGGGGATCTCGATCACTCTATCGAAGCGGCCTGGCCGAAGGAGAGCTGGGTCTAGCATATCCAGACGGTTGGTGGCAGCGATCAGCTTGACCTCACCGCGGGCGTCAAAGCCATCCATCTCCGCCAGGATCTGCATTAAAGTCCTCTGAACCTCGCGATCTCCGCTGGTCGCTCCATCCATGCGGCGGGCGCCGATGGCATCCAGCTCATCGATGAATATTATCGCTGGGGACTTGCTCTTGGCCAGCTCGAACAGCTCGCGGACCAGGCGTGCCCCTTCTCCGATGTACTTCTGCACGAACTCCGAACCCACCACCCGCATGAATGTGGCCTCTGTGCTCTGAGCAACAGCTTTCGCCAGGATGGTCTTGCCCGTACCTGGTGGGCCGTGCAGCAGGACGCCCTTGGGCGGCTCGATTCCAACCGAGGTGAAAAGGTCCGGCCGCTTTAGGGGAAGCTCCACGATCTCCCTGATCTCAGAGATCTGGGTGTCCAGACCGCCAATCTGAGAGAACTGTACATCTGGAGCCTCCTCGATCTCCATGCCGAATACCGCCGGGTCGCGGGGAGAGGGCAGAACGCACATCACCGCAAATGACTGCTGGTTTAGGCCTACCTGAGCCCCGACCTTTATCTCCTCCTCTATGAATTGGGATAAACTAACAACGAATCTGGGGCCGGTACTGCTCTTGACGATAACCCGGTTCTCATCCAGAACATCGACGATGGTTCCCACGATCATCGGACCGACGCGCAGGCGCTCCAGCTCGCTTCTGAGCTTCCGGGCCTCTCGCTCGAACTTGAGCTTCTGGTTCTCTATGAGCCTCTTCTCGCCTTCTACGCGGTCCTTCTGCTCACGCAGCGCCAGGTTACGCTCCTCCAGCTGGCGCATCCGGTCCAGGATGTAGCGCGAGAAATCCGCGCCAGCTCCTGACTCATTCATGCCTTCTCCACTATCCATAATTACAAAGGTTATTAAACTTTGACCCGTATAAAGGTTTCCGAAATGACCGAGAAGCAATGCGAGATTTGCGGCGCCGAAATCTCAGGTTCACCCCAAAAGATCGTTATTGACCGATCAACTATGGAAGTTTGCAAGAGCTGTGCGCGCTTCGGAAAACCAGAGGACAAATGGACACCAGTTCCTCGGAAGATGGTTCCTGTGGAGAGGGCCTTCACCGTCATGAGGCCTAAACCACGCGACCAGTTCAAGGATTTGGTGGAGTTGGTTCCGGATTTCGGGCGCAAGATCAGAGAGGCGCGGGAGGGCCTGGGACTCACGCCAGAGCAGCTGGGAGCGAGGATCAAGGAGAAGGCCACGCTCCTGAAGAAGATCGAGAGAGAGGATATCTCACCTGAGGATGATGTCAGAAAGAAGCTGGAGAGGGAGCTTAAGATCAAGCTCACCGATCAGGCCAGCGAGGCTCAGGTCAAGTCCGGGGGCTCCGGCAGGGGACTCACTTTAGGGGACATAGCCAACATCAAGCGGAAATAATCCATGATACCCAGTGCAGCTCGATTTATCATTGGAGGGGGTGTGGTAGTCTATCCAACTGAGACCGTTTACGGCCTGGGGGCTAATGCTCTGGACGAGCAGGCAGTTATGAGGGTCTTTTTGATCAAGAAAAGGCCTCTTTCCATGCCCATCTCTCTAGCGGTCTCGAGCCTGGAGATGCTCAGAGAGGTGGCCGAGGTTCGCGATGATGACATGGATATTTTGGAGGATCTTCTGCCGGGACCAGTATCCATCCTGCTGCGAAAAAAGAGCATAGTTCCGGACATCCTCACTGCCGGCTCATCCCTGGTAGGCATAAGGTTCCCGGACCACGAGTCTGCCCTCAGGATAATCGATAAGGCCGGACCGATCACCTCCACAAGCGCCAATCGCACCGGCCAGCCAGCGCCGGTGAGCGCTAAGGAGGTCTCAAAAGAGATAGAGGATCGAGTAGAGCTGGTGGTGGACGGTGGCAGATGCAAATACTGCCAGCCCTCAACCCTTCTGGACCTGGAGAATAGAAAGATCATCCGGCCGGGCGCTGGCCTGGACAAAGCGCTGAAGGCGATAAAGTGATGGCCCGGATCAGAGACTTTTTCGAAACCAATGAGGGCTGGATCTTTGCTGTCTCAGACTACAACCACCCTCACGGCCTCCGCTCCCTGCTCCGCTACATTCCCGATCCGTCAGGGGAGCGTGCTGCCAGAGGCATGCGCTACCGAAAGATGGACTTCGACCAGGCATTCGAGTTCTTGCGCCAGAATAGGCCGGATTATATTCAGGACCTTCATGTGGTCCCTGAATCCGATGTCCTCCGGCTCTACGATCCCTCCCAGGGCTTGAGAGCTGTGGCAGAGAAAGATCCCAAGACGGAGAAGATCGCCCTCATCCTCAATCAAGCGGGTGTGCCCTGGGAGGAGATGGGAATCACTGGCTCCAGGCTTATCGGCTTGCAGGCACCTGCTTCGGATATCGATTTCGTGGTCTATGGTCCCATGTGGTGGAAGGCAAGGAATATAGTGGACCGGGCAAAGAGAGAGGGTGTCATACAGGACCTGGATGAAGAGACCTGGAAAAAAATCTACGCCAAGAGAAAACCCGAGATCAGCCTGGAGGAGTTCATGCTCCATGAGAAGAGAAAAGGAAACCGGGGCATGATCGACGGCACCTACTTTGATCTGCTATTCACCCGCGATTGGAACCAGATCCAGCCGCTGGATGAGGGCCGTACTGTCGGCCAGGGGCTGGTCGAGGCTCAAGTTACAGATTGCGAGTTCGCCTTTGACAGCCCCGCCATCTTCCGGCTGGATCATCCGGAGGTTAAGGAGATTCTCTGCTTCACTCATACCTACGCCGGCCAGGCACTCCCTGGAGAGAGGATAGAAGCCAAGGGCGTACTGGAGGAGACTGCTAATGGTCTTCGGCTTGTGGTGGGAACCACCCGCGAAGCGCGGGGAGAATGGATAAGATCGCTTTCGCTGCTTGAAAAAGCTACTCAAAAGAGGTTATAAAAATGCTGCTAGTTCGACCCTTTGACATAGAGATAGGTCAGCATAAAGTCATGCTCAATATCGTTGATGCCCGGGAGAGGGGCTTGAATCCTGGAGACCGGGTCCGGGTGAGGGCCAAGGGGGCTGCAACCACCGCCCTGCTTGATACCACCACCCAGATGGTCAAGCCTGGGGAGATCGGTATCTTCACCGAGGCTCTTAAGGATCTCAATAATCCGGTGGATGTGGATATCCTGCCTGCACCGAGGCCTGCTTCCATCTGTCATATCAAAAGCTTGATGGATAACGAGAAGCTGAGCGAGGATCAGATCCGAACCATTGTGCAGGATATCGTGGACAACAACCTCAGCGACATTGAGCTTGCTGCTTATGTCACCGCTTCCTACATTCATAACATGCCCTCTGAGGAGGTGGTCTGGCTGACCAAAGCGATGATCGAGACTGGTGAGCGGATTCACTTCGACACCCATCCGGTCATGGACAAGCACAGCATTGGCGGCGTTCCCGGGAACAAAGTATCCCTTCTCATTGTGCCCATAGTGGCAGCCGCAGGCCTTCTCATTCCCAAGACCAGCTCTCGGGCCATAACCGGGGCGGGCGGTACAGCCGACCTGATGGAGGTCTTGGCCCCGGTGGAGTTCAGTGCGGCAGAGATCAAGGAGATAACAGAGAAGGTGGGCGGAGTCATAGTCTGGGGCGGAGCCACCAATATCGCCCCTGCAGATGATAAGCTGATTAAAGCGGAGTATGCATTATCCATAGACCCCTACAGCCAGATGCTGGCCTCCATCATGGCCAAGAAAGGGGCTGTAGGCGCTGACGCAGTGGTAGTGGATATGCCCGTAGGGCCGGGCACAAAGCTGCCCACGGCAGACGACGGCAGGACCCTGGCCAAGGACCTGATAGACCTGGGTGATAAGCTGGGAATTCGGGTGGAATGCGCCATGACCTTTGGAGGCTCTCCCGTGGGCAGAACCATAGGACCGGCTCTGGAGGTGCGTGAGGCGCTTACCCTTCTGGAGAATAAGCCGGGTCCAAATAGCCTGAGGGAGAAGAGCCTCTCGTTAGCTGGCATACTGCTGGAGATGGGCGGAGTGGCAGGACGAGGAGAAGGCTACGCTGCTGCAGAAGAGATCCTCAGCAGTGGAAAGGCTCATGCCAAGCTGATGGAAATCATCGCTGCCCAGGGAGGCAATCCCAATGTGAAGAGCGAGGATATCGTCATCGGCGAGAACTGCGAGGAAATTTTGGCTCCGGCAGGAGGATATGTGGTGGCCTTCTACAATAAACGCCTTGTAGAGCTGGCTCGCATGGCTGGTGCTCCCTCGGACCAGAAAGCGGGAGTCATAATCCACAAGAAGATGGGTGAGAGGGTGAAGAAAGGCGAGCCTCTGATCACCATCTGCTCCTCATCGGACTGGGAGCTGGATAGCGCAGTCAGGGATGCCAAGAGGTCTATGCCAATAGTGGTAGAAGGAATGCTGCTGGAGAGATATCCCCGCATAACCGAGCTTTAGAATTTGAGGGTCGCCCTATGAAGGTTGCAATTACATATCATGAGGATTTCGGCAGGCATGGCTTTAGCGTTCTGAAGGAGAGGATTCAGCCATCCTTCGAGAAGCTGATGGAGTCCGGGCTGGTGGACGGGATTGAGGTGCAGGTGTTTCGGGCCAAACCCGCTCCAATGGAGCTGGTGGCGAAGGCTCATACTGAAGGGCACATGGCCAACATGGAGACGGATCAATACCGGGATGTGGCCATTTTGTCCGCAGGGAGCGTGATGATGGCCGCAGAGATGGTGGCTGCTGGTCAGGCAGAGTCTGCCTTCGCCTTCACCGGAACCGCCGGGCACCATGCTTCAAGAGGAAGCTGTTGGGGATTCTGCTACTTCAACGACGTAGCGATCACCATACTGCGCCTTAAGGAGATGGGCTTCGAGCGCTTTCTCATAGTGGACGTGGACCCCCATTTCGGCGATGGTACGCGCGACTTTTTCAGGGAAGATCCAGATGTATTTCATATCAACCTGCACAGCGGCACCGGCGAGGAGCATGATCCACAGAGGAACAATTACGATATCGGCCTCTCTTTCGGAGCAGATAATGAGAGATTCCTCTCTGCCCTTAAGAGCGATCTGGTGCTGGCAAGAGACTTCGACTTTCAGATAGCTTTTGTCATCTTTGGGCACGACTCCCATCAGGACGACTATGGTGGGTTCAACCTAACCTTCGAGGCCTATCCCCGGATGGCTCAGATAGTAAAGGAAGCTGTGGGCGATAAGGGTTTGGTCTTCGTTCTCAGCGGCGGATCCTGTGTGCACGTAGGTGAGAGGGTCATTCCCGATATCGTTCGGGTGCTGTCGGGAAGGTGGCCGTATTGAGGGTGGCCTCCAACTGTTATCCCTGCCTTCTGGACCGGGCGAAGTTCGAGTGCGATATGGTCTTCACCCGGGAGGAGGATAAGAAAGCGGCAGTAGAGGAGCTGCTGGACTTCATGGCCTGCCATAAGGGCGGTGTTCCGGCTCTTATGGGCACAGAAAGAGAGCTCATCATTAAAAGGCGAAGCGGAAGCTCAGATCCATATCGGGAACTGAAGGAGGAGAGCAATCAGGTGGCAAGGGACCTCTTGCCACGGGCAGTGGAGTTCTATGAACAGTCTCCGGACAAGATCGAGGCCCTGATCAGAATTGCCTCGGCTGCCAACTCCATGGAGTTCGGGGTCAAGGGCCACGATTTTGATAACCTGACATTCGGCAGGGTCTTTGCTGACACCCTTCAAGAGAACCTGCATGCGGATATGGCTGAATTGAAAAGACGGCTTCAGTCTTTTGGCAAGATACTTTATCTGACAGACAATTGCGGCGAGGTCATATTCGATCTATTTGTAATCGAGAAGCTAAAGGAGATGGGCAAGACCGTGGTGGTGGGATCGAAGTCCGAGCCCATCATCAATGATGTCACCGCCGATGAATTGAAGAGCTTCTCGGATGTGGATGTGATACCAACCGGCAATGTGGTGGGAACGGCACTTGAGCACCTGAGCCCAGAGGCCTCGGTACTCCTATTCGATCCGGAATGGCTGATACTGTCCAAGGGCATGGGCAACTTCGAGACCATGTCCGAGTTCGATCAGAGGCTGAAGGGCAGGCTGATCTATATCCTGCGTGCCAAGTGCGAGCCTGTGGCGGCTAAAATGGCCGTTCCAAGGGGATCGCTGGTAGCGAGGCTAATTTAGCAATAGTTCATGTCCACTTCTTCCGGGGCGGGCTCATCCGGCTCATCGATGATCGACTCCATCAGGGAGAAATCAAGATCGAGCTTGAACAGATCTCTGATGGCATAAAGAAGGTTTGTGGCCGCCGGAATATCTATCAGATCGGCTCCGGAGCTTGTTCCCAGCAGGCAAAAGCCTCTCATATTATAGAGAGGCGCCAGCCCTGCCAAAAGGCCGTTCATCCCGCCGATAGCTCCGCTGCGGAGCAGGGTAATCCCAGAATCATGGAGAACAGCTGCAGATTCAGGATCTGTGGCCGAGCCGAGTATCTTCGCAGTCGCATCTCCCACAAATGCGGCCAGGGTTATCACATCCGTTACCCCTTCAGATTCTATTGCCTGCAAAATCTCTCCTGCCAGCTGATACATCCCCTGCACATCCAGAGGCTGGGTATCCCCGGAGAGCACGAATATGTTCTCCTTATCCTGGGAACGTAATAGCTCTGCGTGCATGAGCTCCGCCAGGCCATCAGAAACCATTACCTGGGACGGGAAGCTGTGGGAATAGAACGGTTTAATGCCACTGCATTTCAGAGCATTGCTTAGGTAATCGGCAGCCACTTTTCCCACGCTTCCAATTCCTGGAAGGCCGCAGATGCAGGCAACTCGAGACTCAAACATCGACTAAGTTTTGAGATGTGCAGCTATAATTCATTTTCGCCGGATTATCGCCAGAGGATCACTGATGGATCCTTCTGGCATAATCAGAATATCACTTGCCTACAGCCTCTATCATCCAGTTGATTCCGATCGTCTCATTGGCCTCAGTGGTCCATTCTGCCGGCGTGAGAATTCCATTGCCGTAAAGGAAGGAGTTGCCAGTTCCGTTGTTATATTCCATGCCAACCACCATTCCTCCGCGATCATAGAATAACACATAAAAGTCTTCGGTGACTGCCAACGGTGGGATCTCTATGACTCCCCAGATTGGGCCTTGATCGGTGAGGAAGTAACCATTCTGAGCATCCGCAAATCTGTACAGGAGATGAAGGTCCTTATCTCTGATCTCCAGGAGGAAGTTCCTATCCATGTTGTAGCTGTAATCGGTGCTGTTATAGTCGCTCCAGCCCAGGACCTTCACACCATAAAGCTTCCAGTCTGAACTGGGAGCCTTGAACTTGACGGCTTCTGCTACATCCAGACCTTCGATATCAAACTCATCGGTTATGGTGAACAGGCTGATATTCATATCGGAGGCATTCTTGCCGCTATCCTGCGCAAGAGTGGTATAGCCGGATTCCGATGACGTATCTGCAGCCATGGCTCCGAAGCACGATGCCACAAAGCATAGCCCGTATATCAAAAATATCATCTTATTCAAATGATCACCCCGTATATTCTGATGAATCCGGCCCATATAAGGATTTTGAAGAGTCTTATTGCAGTCTGGCAGATCATCTACCAGACCGCAATTCGTCTGCAGGACTCAGCCTGCTCTTTCACTCGCCAACTGCTCTGATCAGCCAATTTATGCTGGTTGTGGTATTGCTCTGGTCTGTGAATTCGACTGGAAGCAGCTCCGAATACACGCTATCATAGAAGTAAGAGCTGCCGGTAGAATTTTCCAGTTCCATACCTATGAACATCGAGCCCCGGTCATAGAAGATCACATAGAATTCATCCGTCACGGGAACTGAAGGCAAGTCTATGGCTCGGAGAATTATAGCAGGAAATGTGAAGTAAGCATTTTGGGTATCTGCCATCCTGTAGAGGAGATTCATTTTTTCGTCTCTGACCTCGATGAGGAAGTTTTCAGATTCAGGAATTGATGTCGCATTTCCATCGAAGCCATTCCAGCCTGCTACCCTCACCTGCTTCAATTTCCAGCCGGGATTTGGCGCAGTGAACTTCACGGCCTCGCCCACAGAGAATGCGTCCATGTCCATAGCGACGCTATACAGAGTCATATTCATTTGGGAGAGATTTGTGCCGCTATCCTGTTTAAGGACGGTCATGGTTGCAGCATTGTCAACTTCATCATTTTGAGATAGAGTAACTCCCACTAAGGATCCAAAGCATAGAGCCAGAATCAATAAGATCATCTTTTTCATGCGATCACCCTGAATAAAAGGTTTATATTTTCTCTTTATAAAGATGATGCTGTATTCCGATGCAGGAAACCACTGACAAGCTCGATTCCATTATATCCAATCCCCTTTGCACACAATAGTGACAGATATCTTTACCTACGATAATATCGACTCCTTAGATTAGAGTGATTGACATGTTTCCTGGTTTAGGAGGTTTAGGAGGAAGGGGCGGCATGAGCCCCAAGAAGATGAAAGGCATGCTCAAGAGCATGGGAATAGACATCGATGAGCTAGAAGGAGTCATTGAGGTTGTCATCCGCATGCCTGATAAGGAGATCGTTATACAAAACGCCTCTGTCGCGATAATGGATGCCCATGGGCAGCGCAGCTATCAAATATCCGGCGATGCCACTGAGCGCCCTCTCTCCGGAACGGAGGCAAACGAGGGACCGGAGCTTGAGATCCCCGAGTCAGATGTGGACCTGGTTGTCGCCCAGACGGGTGCAAATCATGAAGATGCAAGAGCGGCCCTCCTGGAGGCAAAAGGCGATCTAGCGGCAGCAATTTTGCTGCTCGCACCGAAGTGAATGATCAAAAAAACCGCCGAACTATCAGCCATAATAAGGCGATCTTCGTGAGCGAGGCAAGAGAGGTCATTCGCGATCCAGTCCATGGGTCCATCTCGACAGATCCGCTGGAGTGGCAGATCATCCGATCCCGTCCAGTACAAAGGCTTAAGGGGATAAAGCAGCTGGGCCTGGTGGAAGCAGTCTATCCCGGGGCCAACCACACCCGATTCGAGCATTCCCTAGGAACCATGCATATGGCCGGGCGAATGGCCGAGCACCTGGGTCTCTCCTCTGAAGAGGTGAGAAAGGTTCGCTTAGCTGGCCTGCTCCACGACCTGGGTCATTCCGCTCTCTCTCATGCTGTTGAGGGGGTCTTAGGCCGCAATCCCGAGGTTCAGCCCCTGTTGAAGGGCAAAAGAGCTTCCGGGCACGAGGAGTTCACCCAGGATATAATCTCCTGCCATCCTTTCGGCCAAGAGGCCATAAGGATTGCAGAGAGGGATTTCGGCGATGCGGACAAGCTCTTTGCAGAGGTCGCAGACATAGCCCGGGGAAGGATTCCGCCTCTGGGGCAGATCATAGTTGGCGACCTGGATGCAGACAGAGTGGACTTTTTGCTCAGAGACTCCCATCATTCTGGCGTATCCCTGGGCCTGGTGGATACAGACCAGATACTGCAGTCCCTCACCATCTGCAAGGGCAGGATAGTCCTCGTCGGCCAGGGTGACTATCGGGCAGAGATGTCCCAGACGGCAGCGGAATCAATGCTCATCGCCCGGGCTCATCATTATAATGCCCTTATCTATCATCCTTCAGTCCAATCCATAAGGGCCATGCTTCTCACGGCTCTGGAGAACGCCCTGTCCAGGATGAATGAGGATGATGCCAAAAGGAGGATAGAACTATTCTTCCGGGAGTACACCGATCCGGACCTTCTGCGGTTCATCTGGGAGAAGGGAGATGATGTCTCACGGGATCTCCTGCAGCGTATAAAATTCGGCCAGGAGATACCGCTGGCTGCCAGGTTCGACCACCGGTCCCTCGCGCCGGATATCAGAATGGCCCTGTCCACCATCTACCGCCATGGGAGGATGAGAAAGCTCTTCGAGGATACCCTCTGCAAAAAATATGGGGCCCTGGTGAGCATCACCGCGGGCAGCGGAGTGCCCAGGTCCATGAGAACCCAGGCGGATAGCTTTCTCTATGACGAATCCGCCCTGGCCGCGGGCCTGGTAAAGTCGCTGACCCGCCAGATCGCCATATCCTTCTTCTCCGACGATCGGCCGGAGATCTCCCTTGATGAAGTTATGGAGCAAGCGGCAAAGCTGCTGTCCTTTATTCGCTCCGAGAGCTATCTTCCAATCGATGGGCTATTGCTGCTCTTTTATGCTTTGCATAATATGCTCTCAGAGATATACGGTGAGAAGATCCTGGTTCCCCGGATCAGAAACATAACCTGGCTCTACAGGACTGTGGCCAGGCTCAGGGACCTGGGCCCTGGTGGGCTTTCAGGACTA
>NZ_DAKC01000041.1:0-173 GCF_002496465.1 Methanosaeta sp. UBA356
AGTCCAAAGGAAGCTCTCAAAAGTACCGAAAGGCACTCCAGAAAGAAAGCTCTTCGGATGGTTGAGCGGGTCCATGAGAGGATCGCTAACAAGCGATACGATTTTGCCCATAAGGTTAGCCGGGATCTGGTTAACAGGTTCGGATTGATCGCCTTTGAAGATCTTAGTATTCA